>NZ_JBHWGV010000026.1:0-47631 GCF_042732955.1 Kitasatospora sp. NPDC059747
TGCCGACCCTGTGGGTGGGGTGTTCTCACCGTTGGCAGTCTGAAAATCACCCGTCACGCCCCTCTCCGCGGCCACCCCCTCCGCCACCCCCTCCCGCAGCGCTCCCTCTCGCCTGTGGGGGAGGGGGAAGGTGGGTGGTTGGGGTGGGTGCGTTGGTGCGGCGGGTGGAGGTGGTTGAGGGGGGTGGGTCAGTTGGGGAGGGGGTGCTTCGGCCGTTTGGGTTATGTGCGGCTGTTGGCGGCGTTTCCCGTCTGCCAGGGGGTGAGACTGCCGCCGGGTGGTATCGGACTGGGAGGACGTTGCGGTGACGGGTACGGGTGAGGCTGTGGCGGTCGGGGTGCCGGGCGCGCGGGGGGCGGACGGGTTGCCCCGGCACGGGGTGGACCGGGCCACGTTTCGGGCGATCGCGGGTGGGCGGGGAGGGGCGGGGGCTGTTCGGCTCCTGCGTGCGGGGCAGTTGAGCAAGCGGGCTCTGCTGCTGGTGGCGCTGCGCCGGGCGGCTCCGGAGGACGACGGGTACCACGCGGCGTACGCCGAGGTGCGCGCGCTGCAGCGGGCGGACCGGGTGCGGTGGGAAGAGGTGCTGCTGCGACCGGAGTTGGACGCCTGGGCGGCCGACTGCCTGCGCGGCCTGGCGGCTGGTGAGGATGTGCAGTTGGGTGGGCTGGGTGAGTTCGTGCGGCTCGGTGCCGGGCGTCCGCTGGCTCTGGAGTGCGACGGGCTGCGCTGGGCTCCGGTGATCGACCACGTCGGGCCGCACCGGGTGGACTACGGGCGGCCGCCGGCCGGGCCCCTGACGCCTTCCGAACTGGCCGTGTGGGAGGTGCGGTTGGCGGATGCGTGGGGGATTCTGGTGCGGCGGCACCGGTGGCACGCGGAGGCTGTTGCCGCTTGCGTCACCACGATCGTCCCGCTCCGGCCGGCTCCCGGTGGGGAGGCGGTGAGCGCGGCCGCCCGGCGCGCGTACGGCGCGGTGGCGGCTTCGCTGCCGGACGATCCGGTGCTGCTGGCGCTGGCCCTGGTCCACGAGTTCCTGCACGTCCAACTCGGCGCGCTGCTCGACCTCGTGCCGCTCCACCGGCCCAACGGCGCCGCCGTCTACCACGCTCCCTGGCGGCCCGACCTGCGCCCGGTCGGCGCGCTGCTGCAGGGGACGTACGCGCACCTGGGGGTGGCCGACTTCTGGCGGACCGAGGCCGCCTCGGGGGCCGGCCGGGAGCGTGCGGAGCGGGAGGGCGAGCGCTGGCGGGCGCACACGCTCTCGGCGGGTGAGACACTTTTGGCGAGCGGCGAACTCACCGACTACGGTCTGGAGTTCACGGCGGAAGTGGTGCGGTCCGTCCGCGAACCGGGTGGGGGATGACCGGTCGATTCGAACGGCGGCTCGAAGAATCCCGCTTCGGCGCGCGCCACGGCGAAGTGCGCGACCGCCGAACGGGTGAATTCTCGGCGTCCCACGCGCCACCGCACGGTGTCGGGCCGTTGCGGACACCAACGCGAAACCGCAAGGTGCCGCGCTGGTGCCTCGCGGGCACTACATTGGTCGCAACCGGGTGGCTTACCCACCCTCGGCAGGTCGTAACCGCGCCTAAGGAAACGAATATGACACCGGTAACCAGCATCAGGCCGGCCGGCAACCTGACTGACCCTCAGGAGACGCCGGAGCGCCCCTCCCTCGCCGATCTGGCCGCGCTGGGCGCGGAAGAGCTCGCCGAGAGCCTGCGGCGCGCACTCCCCGGCGCGGAATCCGGCCTCGTGCCGGTCGCGGCCTTCAACTCCTCGATCTGACCGGCGGGCCGAGACCGACCCTTCGAGTCAGACCATGACGACGCGAATTCCCCTGACGCAATTCGTGGTCAAGATGCACAGCCGGTGCGATCTCGCCTGCGACCACTGCTACGTCTACGAGCACGCCGACAGCAGCTGGCGCACCCGGCCGAAAACCGTCGGTGACGAGATCCTGGCCAAGGCCGCCGAACGCATCGGCGAGCACGCGGCCGCCCACCGGCTGCCCGCCGTCCGGGTCGTCCTGCACGGGGGAGAACCCCTGCTCGCCGGCCCGGACCGGCTGCGCCGCGCCGCCGAGGAGCTCCGGGCGGCGCTCCCGCCCGGCTGCGCCCTCGACCTGCGCATCCACACCAACGGCGTGCTGCTGAGCCGCGCCTTCTGCGAGCTGTTCGCCGAACTGGGCGTCCGCGTCGGCATCTCGCTCGACGGGGACCGCGCGGCCAACGACCGCCACCGGCGCTTCGCCGACGGGCGCAGCAGCCACCCGCAGGTCCTGCGGGCCGTCGCGCTGCTGCGCGAGCCCGCGTACCGGCACCTGTTCGCCGGACTGCTGTGCACGATCGACGTCGAGAACGATCCGGTCGCGGTCTACCGGGCCCTGGTCGAACTCCAGCCACCCGCCGTCGACTTCCTGCTCCCGCACGCCACCTGGGACGACCCGCCGAAACGTCCCTCCACGCTCGGGCCGACCCCGTACGCCGACTGGCTGCTCGCCGTCCACGAGCTGTGGGAGGCGGACCGGCGGCCGTTCGCCGTGCGGACCTTCGAGTCCGTCCACCGGACGCGGCGCGGCTTCTCCAGCCTCACCGAGTCGCTCGGCCTGGAGCCCTCCGACCTCGCGGTGCTGGAGACGGACGGTACCTTCGAGCAGGCCGACAGCCTGAAGACCGCGTACGACGGCGCCCCCGCCACCGGGCTGAACGTCTTCGAGCACACCCTCGACGACCTCGCCGGGCACCCCGGCGTCGCCGCCCGCCAGTCCGGTCTCGCCGGCCTCTGCGGCACCTGCCGCACCTGCCCCGTCGTCCGGAGCTGCGGAGGCGGTCTGTACGCCCACCGCTATCGGAGCGACGATGGGGGAGGCGGCTTCGACAACCCCTCCGTCTACTGCGGGGACCTCATGGCGCTCATCAACGGCGTGGCGGCGTACGGCGGTGCGGTGGCCGTCCCTGCCCAGAACGCCGCCCCGGTCGTGCCGGCCGCGCTCGCCGACCACCAGCTCGACGAGCTCGCCCGGGGCTACGGGAGCGCGGACACCGTCCACGCCCTCGGCCGCTCCCAACTCGCCCTCACCCGGGCGATGCTGGCCGCCGCCTGGGACGCCTCCGGACAGGGGCGGGCCGAGGCGTGGTCACTGCTGGCCGCGCTGGACGTCGCCGCCCCCGCCGCCGTCGACGCCGTCCTCGCCCACCCGTACGCGCGCGCCTGGGCCGCCCGGCGGCTCGCCGGGGACCTCGGCACCGGGCTCGGGCCGCTGGCCGCGCTCGCCGCGGCCGCCGCGGTGCGGGCCGCCCGGGGCGACGCGGTGGCCGTGCCGGTGCGCGGCGGGTGGCTGCACCTGCCGACGCTCGGGCGCCTCGCCCTCCCGGACGGGGAGGCCGTCGTGACGGGCACGGCGGACGGCCTCTCCGTCCGCGCCTCCGACGGGACCGTCCGCACCCTGCTGGACGAGCCGCTGCGGCGGGTCCGGCTGGCGGGCGGGTGGACGGTCGCGCTGGAGGACGTCGACCCGCTGCGCGACAGCCACGCCCACGCGGTGTCGGCCCGTCTGTCGGGCGGCGAACTCCTCGACTGGACGGGTGCGTTGCGCGAGTCCTGGGAACTGCTCGGGCGGGACCTGCCCGGGTACGCGGAGGGCATCCGGGCCGGCCTCACGACGGTGACCCCGTTGCGGCCGGGCCCCGCGGGCCGGGACGTCAGCTCGGCGGCCCGGCAGGCCTTCGGCGCGGTGGGCATCGCCCGCCCGGCGACGGCGCCGACGCTCGCCCTCCTGCTGGCCCACGAGTTCCAGCACGTGAAGTTGGGCGCGGTGCTCGACCTCACGGACCTGTACGACCGAGGCGACGACACGCTGTACTTCGCGCCCTGGCGGCCCGACCCCCGGCCGCTGGAGGGCCTGCTCCAGGGAACGTACGCCCACCTGGCGGTCACGGAGTACTGGGGCACCCGCACGCTCGCCTACGACGGGCTGCCGGGCGAGGCCGCGGACCGGGCCCGGCGCGAGTTCGCGCTGTGGCGGCGGTACACCGCGGAAGCCGTCGAGCGGCTGGCCGGTTCGGGCGCGCTGACCGCGCTCGGATTGCGCTTCGCCGACGGCATGCGTGCCACCGTGGCCCCCTGGCTGGCCGTACCGCTGCCCGCGGCGGCCGAACGGGCGGCCGATCGGGCCCGGCGGGAACACGCCGCGGTCTGACCACCATCCACCCGCCCCGGGGCTCCCTCACCCGGGGCCCATGATCCCGGGGTACCGTCATCCTCACCGAATCCCGCGCCGGCAGCGTCGCCGCCGCACCACTCGCCCTGCTCGCCCGTGAATTCACCGAAATCGGAGTCCGCGCGGGTGCGGTGCTCCACGTCCAGGCGTCCCTGCGTGCGCTCGGCCCGGTGCCCGGCGGCGCGACGACGGTGGTCGAGGCCCTGCTCGAAGCCCTGCGGGACGAGGAGGGGGAAGGCACCCTCGTCGCCTACACGGCGACCCCGGAGAACTCGGCCACCTCCCGGATCCACCGGGCCGAGACCGCCGGGCTCTCTCCGGAGCGCCGGGCCGAGCACCTCGACCGGATGCTCCCGTTCGATCCGGCCAGTACGCCGTGCTCGCCGACCATGGGGACGCTCTCGGAGACGATCCGCACGCATCGGCGTGCCCGGCGCAGCGACCACCCCCAGACGTCCTGGGCGGCCGTCGGCAAGCACGCCCGGGCGATCACCGCGCACCACCCGCTCACCTCCCACCTCGGCCCCGACTCCCCGCTGGGCCGCCTCTACGACCTCGACGCCCAGGTCCTGATGATCGGCGTCCCGATGGCCCGCTTCACCGGCTTCCACCTCGCCGACCTGCGGATGCCCGACGTCCCCCAGCGCGAGTACCGCTGCGTCGGCCCGGACGGCTGGACCACCTTCAAGGCCCCGGACCTCGACGACCTCCACTTCGCCGACCTGGGAGCCCGGGTCCTCGCCGCCTCCACCACCCTCACCACCCGCCGCATCGGCACTGCCCACTGCCGCCTGATCTCCCTCCGGGAGGCCGTCGACCTGGCCGAACACGTCCTGCGCCGATCCCGGTCCTGAGCCGTCCGACTGTCGCCAACGGCACACGGGCTCGCCCGCCGTTCCGGGCGGGCCCGCACGTAGGATCCGCGCAGGTGTTCGTTGTGCGAAGGGTTCGACGTGGGTGTCAAGCGGGCTGCTGTGGTCGGCGGGGTCGTGCTGGCCCTGGCCGGGCTTGCCGGGTGCGGGAGCGGTGACGAACCGGCCATGAGTGCCGGGACGGTGCTGGAACAGGGGCACAAGCAGTTCGCCCAGGCTGCGTCGGTGAAGATCACCGGGAGCGAGAGCGACTCGGGGCAGAAGATGACCTTCGCCGTGTCGGCCGCGGCCGGCGGGGACTGCACGGGGTCGTTCGACTTCGGGGACCAGGGGAAGGCCGAGCTGCTGCGCAGCGGCGGGCAGACGCTGTTCAAGGAGGACGAGCGGCTGCTGGCCAGGCTCGGCGGGGACAAGGCGGTGGCGGCCGGAAAGGACCACTGGCTGCGGATCAAGGACGGGGACGACCTGCAGACCGTCACCACGTTCTGCGACCTCAAGAGCACGCCCGTCTTCGGGGACGGCGACTGGTACAAGGACGTCGTGTCCGAGGGGACCGCGACCGTGGACGGGCGGAAGGCCGCCGGGATCCTCGCGACCTCGTCCAAGGACGGATCGTTCGAGGGGTACGTCGCCACGGACGGGCCCGCGCGGCCCCTCCGGGTCGAGTCGCCGCACGTGGGCGGGAGTTCGGACGGCACCACGATGGACTTCTCGGACTACGACGCCCCCGTCACCGTCAGCCTCCCGCCCGCTGATCGGATCATCGATCTGGACTCCCTCAAGCAGAGCTGACCAGCACGTCGTTTCGGTCATGTCAATTCGTGCGAGTCGTTGTGCTATTCCATTGGGGTGCCAGTCGTTCCTACACTGAAGCCCCGCGCACGGGGGCTGCGGGGAACAGGTTGCCGGCGGGCCCGGGGGAGGCGCGTGTGAACGACCGGGGCTGGGACGAGGACGACGCCAGGCCGTACTTCTTCCTCTCCTACGCCCACACCCCGAGGTCGGGCGCGCGCGGTGCCGGGGATCCGAACCACTGGGTGCGCCAGCTGTACCGGGACCTGTGCGAGGCGGTGCTCCAACTGACCACCGTGCCCGCCGGGGTGCCGGTGGGGTTCATGGACGAGTCCATGCACCAGGGCGAGTTGTGGGCGGAGCGGCTGTCGGAGGAACTGGCCAACTGCCGGGTGTTCGTGCCGCTGTACTCGCCGCGGTACTTCAACAGCGTTCCGTGCGGCCAGGAATGGCACGCCTTCACCCGGCGGCCGGTCTATCCGGCGAACCTCGATTCCGAGCGCACCAGCGGGATCGTGCCGGTCTTATGGGCGCCGATGAGCCGCTACAAACTGCCCAAGGTGGCCGGCGACCTCCAGTTCAACCACACGAGCTTCGGGCCGGACTACGCCACCGAGGGCCTGTACGCGCTGATGAAGCTCACCTACTTCCGCGCCGCCTACGAGCTGGCCGTGCACCGGCTGGCCGCGCGGATCGTGCAGGTCGCCGAGGAGACGGTGATCCCGGTCGGGCGGCGGCTGGACTTCAACTCCCTGCCCAGCGCGTTCAACGTCACCGCGCCCACCAAGCAGCTCCGGATCTCCGTCCTCTCCTACCACCAGGGCGAGTTGCCCGAGGACCGCAGCCCCGACTACTACGGCGCCAAGCGCACCGACTGGCACCCCTACCGCCCCTCCGGCTCCCCGATCGCCCAGCACGCGGTGCGCCTCGCGCGGCAGTTGGGCTTCCAGCCGACCGTGCACGAGTTCGACGACGAGGCCGAGGCGATCATCGGCGGCGAGGCCGCCGCGCCCGGCCTGCTCCTGCTGGACCGCTGGGCGCTGTGCGACGAGCGCCGCCGCGAGCTGGTCCGGCGCTTCGACCGCTCGGACGCCACCTGGGTGGGCGTCCTGGAACCGTGGAACATGGACGACCCGGAGTGCCAGGAACGCGAGGGCGAGCTCGGCGAACTGAGCGACCGCACGCTGCGGATCACCCGCCGGGCCAGCCGCCCGAGCTTCCTCGGCGCGACCGGCACCGCCGGGCTCACCAGCCTCGACGACTTCGACGACGCGCTGCCCCGGGCCGCGATGAAGGCCAAGTACGCCTTCGAGAGCCGCACCCGGGCCGAGCCGGACGACCCCCCGGCGCCGCGGCCCAACCTGCGGGACGCCTTCCGGCGCGAACCCGACCCCTTCGGACCTGGCCCCACCGACCGCGACGACCACCCAGACCGCGACGACACCGACGACGACCCCGGCTACGGGACGGCGCCCGTGGGAGGACCCAGATGAGTGACAACACCACCAGGAACCTCCGCCTCGGGGGGCTCACCGCCGCCGACCTGGCCGCGCAGCGCGAGGCCCGCGGCCGGGCGCAGGAACAGGACCGCGGCGGGCGGATCATCACGTTCTACTCGTACAAGGGCGGCACCGGCCGCACCATGGCGCTCGCCAACACGGCCTGGATCCTGGCCGCCAACGGCTACCGCGTGCTCACCGTCGACTGGGACCTGGAGGCGCCCGGCCTGGCCAAGTTCTTCCACCCCTTCCTCGACCCGGCCTCCCTCGCCGGCACCACCGGCATGATGGACCTGATCGCCGAGTACCGGGAGGAGGCGCTGCGCCCGGTCGAGCACGCCGAGGGCTGGCACCTCGACTTCGCCCGCGTCCACCCGCACGCCCTGTCGCTGTCCTGGCCGCTGTTCCCGCGCGGCGGCAGCCTCGACTTCCTCTCCGCCGGCCAGTTCAACCGGGACTACTCGGAGGCCGTCACCCACCTGGACTGGGACATCTTCTACGACCGGTTCGACGGCGGGCAGTTCTTCGACGCCCTCAAGGCCGACATGGCCAAGCGCTACGACTACGTCCTGATCGACTCCCGCACCGGCCTGTCCGACATCGCCGAGATCTGCACCGTGCAGATGCCCGACGACCTCGTCGTCTGCTTCACCCTCAGCGACCAGTCGATCGACGGCGCCTCCCGGATCGCCCAGCACATCCACGACCGCTACCGCGAGCGCGGCATCCGCATCCTGCCCGTCCCGATGCGCATCGACGAGGGCGAGAAGGAGAAGGCGGACGCCGGCCGCGCCCTCGCCCGGGTGCGCTTCGACGGGCTGCCGGCCGGCCTGGGCGGCGAGGAACTCGCCCAGTACTGGGGCTCGGTGGAGATCCCGTACCGGCCGTTCTACGCCTACGAGGAGATCCTCGCGACCTTCGGCGACCAGCCCGGCACGCCCACCTCGATGCTCGCCGCGTGCGAGCGGCTGACCTCCGTCATCACCGAGGGCCGGGTCACCAACCTGCCGGCGGTGGACGAGGAGGTGCGGCTGCGCTACGTCGACGCGTTCACCCGCCGCCGCCCTTCCGTGCCCGCCGACCTCTACCTGTCGTACGTGCCCGAGGACCGGATGTGGGCGGACTGGATCGAGTCCGTCCTCACCCGGGCCGGCTTCCGGGTGCTGCCGCGGGACCTCAGCGCCGGCACCGACCCGCGCGAGGAGACCGAGCGCGGCATCGACGCCGCCTACCGGACGGTCGCCGTGCTCTCGCCCGCCTACCAGCGCTCCCCGCAGGCCCGGGCCCTGTGGGAGTCCGTGGTCAGCTCCGACCCGTCCGGGACGCGCCGCCAGCTCGTGCCCGTCCGGGTCGGCGACGTGCGGCTCACCGCGCCGTTCAGCAACCGCAACCCGGTCGACCTGGTCGGCCGCGACGAGGCGCAGTCCGTCCAGACGCTGCTGCGCGCGCTCGGCCGCGGCGAGGCCGCCCTGCCGGAGGGCAACGGCGGCGGGCCGCGCTTCCCCGGCAGCAAGCCCGCCGTGTGGGACGTCCCGCCGCGCAACCCGTCCTTCACCGGCCGCGCCGCCGTCCTGGAGCAGCTGCGCAACCAGCTGCGCGGCGGCATGGCGGCCGTCCTGCCCACCCCGCAGACGCTGTACGGGCTCGGCGGCGTCGGCAAGACCCAGGTCGCCCTGGAGTACGCGCACCGGTTCATGTCCGACTACGACCTGGTGTGGTGGATCGACGCCGAGCAGACCGAGCTCGTCGCCCCCGCCCTCGCCGAACTGGCCCGGCGCCTGGGCCTGCGCGTCGGCGACTCCGTCACCGAGGCCGCCGAGGCCGCCCGGGAGGCACTGCGCCTGGGCCGGCCCACCGCCCGCTGGCTGCTGATCTTCGACAACGCCGACGAGCCGTCCGAGATCCGCCGCTTCTTCCCCGGCGGCTCCGGCCACATCCTGGTGACCTCCCGCAACCAGGCCTGGACCGGGCACGCCGAGGCCCTGGAGGTCGACGTCTTCACCCGCGGCGAGAGCGTCGAGCACCTGTGCCGGCGCGCCCGCGGCCTGTCCCGGGCGGACGCCGACCGGGTCGCCGAGGCCGTCGGCGACCTGCCGCTCGCCGTCGAGGTCGCCGCCGCGTGGCTGGACACCACCGGCACCCCGGTCGAGACGTACGTCACCCAGCTGCACGCCGAGGCCGCCCGCGCGCTGGCCGTCGCCCGGCCCGCCGACTACCCGACCCCGGTCGGCGCCACCTGGAACGTCTCCATCGGCCGGCTGCGCCAGCAGTCCCCGGCCGCCGTGCGGCTGCTCCAGCTGTGCGCGTTCTTCGCGCCCGAGCCGATCTCGATGAACCTCTTCTACAGCGACCAGATGATCCGGGCGCTGGTGAAGTACGACGCCGACCTCAGCGACAAGTTCATGCTGGGCAAGGTCATCCAGGCCATCGGCCGCTACGCGCTCGCCAAGGTCGACGCCGGCAGCAACAGCTTCCAGGTGCACCGGCTCGTCCAGGCCGTGATCCGGGCCGAGATGACCGAAGAGGAGCAGGAGGTCGCCGTCCACGAGGTGCACCGCATCCTCACCGGCGCCCGGCCCGTCCTCGGCGACACCGACGACCCCGCCAACTGGCCCGCCTTCGACGAGATCTGGCCGCACCTGTCGCCCTCCAAGGCGCACAACTGCGACGAGGCCGACACCCGCCAGCTGCTCATCGACCGCGTCCGCTACCTGTGGAAGCGCGGCGAGCTCGACCGCGCCCGCGACCTCGGCCACGCCCTGGACACCGAGTGGACCCGCAAGCTCGGCGAGGGCGACCGGCAGACGCTCCTCCTGCGCTTCCAGCTCGCCAACGTCCTGCGCTCCCAGGGCAACTACGCCGAGGCCCTGGCCCTGGACGAGGACACCCTGGAGCGCCAGCGCGGCCTGCTCGGCGAGCACCACGCCTACACCCTGATGACGGCCGGCTCGCTCGGCGCCGACCGCCGGGCCCTCGGCCGGTTCCAGGCCGCCCTCGAACTCGACCGCGAGATCCTCTCCCAGTTCCGCGAGCTGTTCGGCGACGACCACCCGCGCACCCTCGCCATGGCCAACAACCTGGCGATCGACTACCGGCTCGTCGGCGAGAGCGAACTCGCCCGCGAACTCGACCAGGAGACCCTCGACCGGCGCACCGCCGTCCTCGGCCCCAAGCACCCCTACACCCTCTCCACCAAGTCCAACCTCGCCCGCGACCTGCGCGAACTCGGCGACTACCAGGGCTCGGTGGAACTCCTCCAGGAGGTCACCGCCGACCTCGGCGACGTCCTCGACCCCGACCTGCCGGAGAACCTGCGCAACGCCAAGTCGCTGGCCGTCTCGCTGCGCCGGATCGGCCAGATCGCCGAGGCCCGCCGGATCACCAAGGAGACCTACGAGCGCTACCTGGAGCGCTACGGCGCCGACGCCCCCGACGCGCTCGCCTGCGCGCTCAACCTGGCCGCCGACCACAGCGCCTCCGGCGACAAGGAGACCGCGCGGGACCTGTGCGCGACCGTGTTCGAGGGCCACCGGCGGCTGTTCGGCGACGAGCACCCGTTCACCCTGGCCTGCGCCAACAACCTCGGCATCTACCTGCGCGGCAGCGGCGACGTCCCGGGCGCCATCGAGCGCGGCCGGGCCACCGTCGACGGGCTCACCCGCTCCGTCGGGCCGGACCACCCCTACACCCTCAACGCGATGATCAACCTGGCCAACGCGTACGGCGACGACGGGCAGACCCAGCGCGCCGAGGAACTGGGCCGCGCCGCCTACGAGGGCCTGTGCGCCCGCTACACCCCCCGGCACCCGGACGCCGTCGCCTGCGAGGCCAACCTGGCGATCACCCTGCGGGCGGCCGCGCGGCACGGCCAGGCGGCGGAACTGCGGGCCCGCTCGATCGCCGAGCTGATCCGGCAGTTCGGCGAGGAGCACCCCAACACGGTGTCGGCACGCGGCTGGAAGCGGATCAACCGGGACCTGGAACCGCAGCCGGTGTGACGCGTCGAGGAACGTTCGCAGGGACGTTCAGGGGGGCGGGGTACGCTCCGGAGCCATGACTACCCCGCCCCCGGTCCTGGTCACCCGCCGCCTCGCGCCCGGGGTGATCGAACGGCTCACCGCGCACCACGCCGCCACCTGCCACGACTCCGACCGCTCGATGCCCCGGCCGGAGCTGCTGGCCGCCCTGCCCGGCCGCCGGGCCGTCCTCACCACCCTGGACGACCGGGTGGACGCCGAGTTCCTCGACGCCGCCGGGCCGCGGCTGCGGATCGTCGCCAACCACGCCGTCGGCTACCACAACGTCGACGTGGCGGCCTGTGCCGAACGGGGGGTGCTCGTCACCAACACCCCCGGCGTGCTCACCACCGCCACCGCCGACATGGCCTGGGCGCTGCTGCTCGCCGCCACCCGCAGGCTCGGCGAGGGCGAACGGCTGCTGCGCTCCGGGCAGCCGTGGGTGTGGGCGCCGAACTTCCTGCTCGGCATGGAGCTGTCCGGCACCCCGCTCGGCATCCTCGGCATGGGCCGGATCGGGCAGGCCGTCGCCCGGCGGGCGCGCGGCTTCGACATGCCCGTGAGCTACCACAACCGGAGCGAACTGCCGCCGGAGCGGGCCGAGGGCGCGCAGTGGAAGCCGCTGGACGAGCTGCTCGCGACGTCCACGGTGCTGGTCGTCACCTGCCCGCTCGGTGCGGCCACCCGGCACCTGCTGGACGCCCGGCGGCTGGCGCGACTGCCGCGCGGGGCCGTCGTGGTGAGCATGACGGCGGGCGTGGTCGACGAGGAGGCGCTCGCGGCCGCCCTGGAGTCCGGCGCGCTGTTCGCCGCGGCCGTCGACAACTTCGAGCACGAGCCCGCGGTGCCGTCCGCCCTGCTCGCCCAGGAGCGCGCCGTGCTGGCCCCGCACCTCGGCAGCGCCACCGTGGCCACCCGTCAGGCGATGGGCGGGCTGGCCGTCGACAACGTCCTGGCAGTGCTGGCCGGGGACGAGCCGCTGACGCCCGTGAAGGCCTGACGCCGGTGAAGGCCTGACGCCCTAGCCGGCGGCCCAGGCCAGGGCGGTGGTCAGCACCCGGAAGGCGCCGAAGTGCGCGGCGCCGGGCTCCAGGAAGAGCTCGGCGCCCGGGATGTGGTCGGCCAGCCAGCGGGAGTGCTCGACCGGCGAGAACTGGTCGTCCGCGCCGTGCCACAGCCAGGTCGGCACCGCGATGTCCTCGCACTTGAAACCCCAGTCGGCGGTGAACGCCAGCACGTCGTCGATCCAGCCGTCCGCGCCGTGCCGGAACGCCTCCCGGTAGTTGCTCTGCAGCATCCGCCGCAGCCCGCTGTCGGCCACCACCATCCGGTCGGCGGGCGACAGTTCGGGCCGCAGGCCCTTCAGCAGCCGGACCGGGTCGTCCTTGATCTGGCGGGAGCGGAACTCCATCGTGTCCGCGATCCGGTCGTGGCCGCGCTCCGCCTCCCGGTAGGCGCGGACGTTCGACGGGGTCATCCCCGCGTACCAGTCCAGGCCGGTCGCGTTGCGCGGCGCGAGCCCCACCAGCACCGCCACCCGGCTCACCCGCTCCGGCAGCAGCGCCGCGCAGGCCAGCGCGTGCGGGCCGCCGCCGGAGCGGCCCAGCACCGCGAAGGCCTCCAGGCCGAGGTCGTCCGCGATGGTCCGCACGTCGGCCGCCGCCGCGCTCACCCGCCGCCCGACCTGCCGGGTCGAATCGCCGTACCCGGGCCGGTCGTAGGAGATCAGGCGCACCCCCAGCCGGTACAGCACGGTGCTGCGCGGGTGCGGGCCGACCCGGCTGCCCGGCATGCCGTGCAGCAGGAACACCGGACGGCCGCGCGGATCGCCCAGGGACTCCACGGCGAGTGCGCGTCCGCCCGGGGCCTTGACCATTCGTAACGCCACGCGCCTGCCTCCTGAGTGTCACCGGTGGGGGGTCACCGGTCGGTGGTGGTGCGGATCTCCCGGCGGGCCTGCCAGGTGGTGTGCTCCCGGGACACCGCGTCCTCGGCGTCCCGGGCCAGCCGGGCCCAGATCTCCTCGGCGTCCGCCGACTCCAGCTCCAGCGCCGCCAGTTGGCGCCGGATCTGGTCCAGCTCGTCGGCCGCGAGGCCGTACGCCGCGGCCAGCGGACGGTACTGGCGCAGCTGCGCCCACGCGGCGACGGACGCGGCCACCGCCGAGACCGTGCCGAGCGCGTCGTAGGTGAACGCGCCGAGCGCCCGCAGCACCGCGAGCACCAGCCCGAGGGCGGGCAGCACCACGCCGAGCACACCGGTCCAGAAGCCCGCCCGGGCGCAGTACCGGGACTTCGAGCGGTACCACGCGTGCTGCACCTCGATCCGCTCGCGCAGGTACACCTCGCGGCGGACGGCCAGCGGCTGCGCGCGCAGGTCGCGCATCGCGTCGGTGATCCCGGCGGGCCCGGCGAGCGGTTCCCCGCCCGGTTCCGCGCCCGGCGGCGACCCGACCGCCGGGCCGCCGCGGAAGGCGCCCAGCACCCGGCCGAGCTGGAAGCGGTACAGGCCCTCGGCGTCCGGCAGGGCGCGCGGCGGCGGCTGGTAGGCGTCGGCCCGCACGGCGAACTTCCAGGCGAGCGTCTTCACCGACTCCGCGGCGGCCCGGCCCTCGTACCAGAGGCCCTGCGGGTTCTGCCGGCCGATCACCACGGCGAACCCGATCGCGCCGAGGTAGGCGACGGCGGCCGGCCAGGCCCACGCCTCGCCGTCGGCCGAGCCGGTCGCGGCGGCGACGAGGAGCAGGACCAGCTCCCACGCGGAGAGCACCACCGAGCGGTGCTGCCCGTGCAGCGAGGCGGAGTCGGCGGCCCAGAAGAGGTCGGGCAGGAGGTCCCGCTCCCGCACCCACCCGGTACGCCCCGCACCAGACGCCATGTTCGGCCCCCACCCGTCGCTCCGGTCGCACCCCTTCCCTGCCCCGGCGGGCTCCCCGGTACGCCTGCCGCCCGGCCGTCCGGCCCGCAATGGCCGGGAACCCCCGGGTGGTTGTCCGGCGGGCGGCCCGGGGCCCGGCGGGAGCGGCCCGGGGGCCGTGGGTGCGGCTCAGTAGGTGTAGAAGATCCGTTCCGCGTTGTCGCTCATCTGCCGGACGTTCCACTCCGTCCCGCCCGGCACGTTGCCCGAGCGGAACAGCGGCGGCGCCTCCGCGGTGCCGGCCTGCGCCGCCTCCGCCAGGCGGCCCACGGCGGAGGCGACGACGGCCTGCATCAGGGCGCTGGTGACGATCGTCGAGACCGGGCCGAACGTCGTGCGGGCGCCCGGGTGGGTCAGCTCGCCGTCGCCGACCGCGATCTTGCTGTCCAGCACGACGTCGCAGTTGTCCTTCAGGTACGTCCCCGACGGGTGCGCCGAGGGCACCTCGCCCGGGTACGCGAGCGAGGTGACCCCGATCACCTTCAGCCCGCGGTCGCGCGCGTACCGGGCCAGCTCGACCGGCATGACCTGGCGGCCGGACAGCGAGATCACGAAGAGCACGTCGCCCGCCGTCGCCGGGGTGAGGTCCAGGCTCGTCGTGGCCAGGCCGGACACCCGCTCCAGGGCGCTCGCCAGCGGCGCGGGCATCACCGTCACCCCGGCCATCCCGGGCACGTTCAGCAGGTTGACCGGCACCAGTCCGCCCGCCCGGTAGACCACGTCCTGCGCGGGCAGCGAGGAGTGCCCGGCACCGAAGGTGAAGACCCGGCGGCCCTGCGCGACCGCCTCGGCGAGCAGCGCGGCGGCGGCCTCGATCGGCTCGGCCTCCTCCTCGCGGACCCGCTGGAGATGGGCGATCGCGGCGTCGAAGTACCGGCCGACCAGGTCGTTCATCTGGTGCCTCCGCTCTCTGCCGGTGAGGGAGCCGGCCCGGGTGGGGCGGCCCGGGAGGTCCCGGCCGCCAGTGGAGAAAGCTACGGCGAGCACGGTGGTGCCTCGGCGGTCCCGCTGTCAACAGGAACGAAAACCGGTACCGGAAGCCCCCGGGCGGGCCCGGTTGTCGGGCCGGTACGTCAGAATTGTCGGTGAGGACCCCGAAGAACGGAGCCAGCGGCGATGTCTGGGCTGATCGACACCACTGAGATGTACCTTCGCACCATCCTGGAGCTGGAGGAGGAAGGCATCGTCCCGATGCGCGCCCGGATCGCCGAGCGTCTGGAGCAGAGCGGCCCCACCGTCAGCCAGACGGTCGGCCGGATGGAGCGCGACGGCCTCCTCCAGGTCGCCGGGGACCGCCACCTTGAGCTCACCGAGGAGGGCCGCCGGCTCGCGGTGCGCGTCATGCGCAAGCACCGCATCGCCGAGTGCCTGCTGGTCGACGTGATCGGCCTGGAGTGGGAACAGGTGCACGAGGAGGCGTGCCGCTGGGAGCACGTCATGAGCGAGACGGTCGAGCGCAAGGTGCTCGCCATGCTCGGCCACCCGACCCAGTCCCCGTACGGCAACCCGATCCCCGGCCTCGACGAGCTCGGCGACGCCAAGGCCGAGGGCGAGGGCTTCGACGCCGCGCTGGTCCAGCTCGACTCGGTCAAGCCGGGCGAGGAGGGCGTCAGCGTGGTGGTCCGCCGGATCGGCGAGCCGATCCAGACCGACGAGGGCCTGATGCGCAGGCTGCGCCGGGCGGGCGTCCGCCCGGGCTCGACGGTCATGGTGAGCCCCGGCGTCGGCGGAGTCCTGGTGGGCACCGGCGAGAACGCCGCGGAGCTGGGCAAGGACATCGCCCAGCACGTGTTCGTCGCCCAGGCCTGAGCCGCCGCCGAGCCGTCCGAGCCGCCAGGCCGTCCGCGCCGTCGGCGGCGCACGACGGCGCACGCGAGGGCACATCGGCGGCACGCGGCTGCACACGGGTCGTACGAGGTCGCACACGACGAAGAGGCCCGCTGCTCCCCGTGCAGCGGGCCTCTTCGTCCTCCCCGGTCCCCCTCTTCCCTCCCGTCCCCTCCGGTCCCTCCCGCTTCCCCTCCGCACCGCCCCGCCCGGCTTCCCCGTCCGAGCGTCCCTTCCGGCGTCCCCTCGCACCGGATTCCTCCCCTCGGCCGATCATGGCAATCCTTGAGCGCTGTCACTCGTACGAGGGGCTTCTCCGGTTGACCAGCGGGTAGACCGGGCCTTTATCCGCACATGCGTATGACAGGCCCCGCCTCCGGTGGGAGACAAGGCCCGTCACTCGCGCGCGTTGTGTCGCGCGGGGCACGCCCTCACCCGATAGGCGCAGGGCGGCTGTCCGGGGGAGGGTGAATCCGGCTGGGCCGAACGGCCCGGCCGACGTCCCTCCGGCGCACCACGGCCTCAGTGCACCCCCGCCGGCTGGGCGTTCTGCGGGCGGGCCGAGGGGGCCTCGCGGCCGCACGCGTACGCCAGCGGGCTGATGAGCTCCGCGGCGTCCGGCAGCCAGCGGTTGAGCGCCGAGGGGGAGCGGGCCCACTGGGCGTACCCGGTGCTGCCGACCCGGGACGGCGGGGCGACCGTCCAGTCCCCCTCGCCGCGGGCGACCAGGTCGAGCCGGCCGGGCGGCCAGCCGAGCTTGCGGAGCATCTCCGGGAGCTTGGCCGCGACCCCGGGCAGCACCAGGAAGTGCAGCCGGCGCCCGATCCGGCCGGGGGAGGCGGGGACGGCCACGACCGGGCCGAGCTGGAGGTCCTGCCGCTCCATCCGGGCCAGCGCCAGGCAGCCGGCCACCTCCGGGACGTCCAGGACGTCGAAGGAGCGGCCGGTGGGCAGCAGGATGGAGGCCTGCGGCCGTTCGGTCCACCAGCGCCGCACCGCCCCGGGGCCGGCGCTCGCCTTGCGGGCCCAGTCCGCGTCCAGCGGATGGGCGCCGGGCAGCGGGCAGCGCGGGTCGCCGCAGGAGCAGCGGGCGGGCCCGTCGCCGTCGATCAGCCAGGCGCCCGGGGCGACCTCCCAGTGGCGGTTCTCGGCGTAGCTGACGGCTTCGATGAGCAGCGGGGGCAGTCCGGCGTTCTTGCCCTGGTCGGGGGAGTCGGGGATGTCTTCCACGCGCTGCTCAACTACCGTGTGTGAGCCTGGTTACGGCCCCGCGGTGCCCGGATGGGCGCATGATGGCAATGTCACCCGAACCGGTGACTCAACCGAGTTGGGGCGGGCGGGGGCGGGCGCAGAGGGGGCGCACGGGAGCATTTCCCAGGGCGCGTGGGGGGTGCGGTTCGTCACCGTGGGTATCCCGCTGGCGTTGCTGATCGCTAACCTGGTGTCAGATTCCTTGGACGGTCGGACAGTCGGCAACAGATCAGCAGAATCGTCGCCCGCCGGCCGGGACCGGAGGGTGTGGGGAGGCGAAGCCCAATGGCCGCGAGACCACTCGTCGCACGACAGCCCAACGAGCGTCTGCAGCAACTGATCCAGGAGGCCAGCTGCTCCAATGCCGGCCTGGCCCGGAGAGTCAACCTCTGCGGCGCCGAGCACGGACTGGACCTGCGCTACGACAAGACCTCCGTCGCCCGGTGGCTGCGCGGCCAACAGCCGCGCGGGCAGGCGCCGGCGGTGATCGCCGAGGCCCTGGGCCGCAAGCTCGGCCGCAGCGTGTCGGTCGAGGAGATCGGCATGGCGGACGGCAAGAACCTCAGCTCCGGCATCGGGCTGCAGTTCGCGCCGACCCTGGGCGCGGCCCTGGAGCAGGTCTGCGAGCTCTGGCGCAGCGACGTCGGCCGGCGGGACTTCCTGACCGGGGCGACGGTCGCCGCCTCCGCCCTGGTGGAGCCCAGCCGGGACTGGCTGATCACCCCGCCGGACCCGGTGGTGGCGCGCACCGGCGGCCCGCGGGTCGGCCCGACGGACGTCGCGGCGATCAAGGCGACCACGACGATGCTGGTGGACCTGGACCACCGCTTCGGCAGCGGGCACGTGCGCCCGGTCGTCGTCCACTACCTCAACTCGGTGGTCTCCGGCCTGCTCGGCGGGGCCTACCGCGAGGAGACCGGGCGCCAACTCTTCGCCGCGGTGGCGAGGTTGACCGAGCTGGCCGGCTACATGGCGGTGGACACCGGACAGCCCGGACTCGCCCAGCGCTACTACATCCAGGCGCTGCGCCTCGCGCAGGCGGCGGACGACCGCGGCTACGGCGGCTACGTCCTCGCGGCCTCGATGAGCCACCTCGCGGCGACGCTGGGCAACCCGCGCGAGATCGCCCAACTCGCCCGCGCCGCGCAGGAGGGCGCGCGGACGGTGGCCACCCCGACGGCGATGGCGATGTTCTACGCGGCCGAGGCCCGCGGCCACGCGCTGCTCGGCGACGCCCGCTCGTGCGAGGCGGTCGCGGCCAAGGCGCTGGAGATGATGGAGAAGCGCCGCCCGGAGGACGACCCGGACTGGATCGTCCACTTCGACGACGCCTACCTCGCCGACGAGCTGGCCCACTGCCACCGGGACCTGGAACAGGCCGGCCAGGCCGAGCACTACGCCCGCCGGGCGCTCGACCTGCACCCGCCGACGCGGGTGCGCCGCCGCGCGGTGGACCTGGTCCTGCTGGCCACGGCGCAGCTGCAGCAGCGGGACCTGGAGCGCGCCTGCGAGACGGGCGCGCAGGCGGTCCGGTTGCTGAGCGGGCTGCGCTCCAACCGGGGCGTGGAGTACCTGGACGAGTTCCGGCGCCGGCTGGAGCCCTACCGGGAGCAGCGGGTGGTCCGCGAGTTCCACGCCAGGGCGGACGCGGAGGCCGCCTGAGCGGATCGTCCCCCGCGGGGGAGCAGGTCGTGATGTCCCGCCCACGTGGTCACCCGGTGAGGCGAACCGGTAGCGTGGGCGCGACGTCCAAGGAACTGTGATGCTCCCAAGAACCGACGAGATGTGGTCCGCCGTCAGCGCGCGGTCGTGCACAGGTGAGGAATCGCGTTGAGCCAGCGCCGCTCGTATCCCAACTCGGGTGACTTCAACCTGGACGACCTGTTCCGCCCCGAGCCCGGCCAGCAGCAGGGCCCGCAGGCCGTCGTGCCAGGTCAGGCGGGTCAGCCGGGCCAGCCGCAGGGCGCCCCCGGCCAGCAGATGCCGCCGGTGGGGCAGCCGTCCGGGCAGCCGGAGTACCTGGGCGAGGGCGGGCACGCGCTGCCGACGCAGGCCATGCCGGCCCAGGGCGCGCCGTGGGGCGGCGCCCCGGCCCCCGGGGCCCAGGGCTACCCGCAGGGCGCCCCGGCGCCGGAGACCCAGCACCTCCCGCCGTACCCGACCGGGGACCCGCAGGCCGGCGGCTACCCGGGCGCCCCCGGCTACCCGCAGCAGGCGCCCGGATACGCACCGCAGCCGGACCAGGCGTACGGCCACCAGGGCTACCCGCCGGCCGCCCACCCGCAGCCGGTCCAGCCCGGCTACTCCGGTGTCGACTACTCCGGCGCCGAGTACCAGACCTCCGCGGTGCCGGTCCGCGAGGGGCGCGGCGGCGGACGCCCGTCCTCGAAGCTGATCATCGGCGGCGTGGTGGCCGGCTGCGCCGCGGCCGGGATCCTCGTCGCCGTGCTGATGAGCGGCGGCGACGACAGCACGAGCGGCGACAAGAAGAAGACCCCGCCGGTGGCCTCGGCCGGCAGCGCCTCGACCGGCCCGGCGGGCGCGAGCGGTTCGGCGGCCGCCGTCGACCCGGAGGTCAAGGCGCAGGCGCAGCCGCTGTCGGACCTGCTGGGCACCGCGAGCGACAGCCGCTCGGCGGTCGTGAACGCGGTCGGCGCCGTGCAGAAGTGCAACCAGCTGCCGGAGTCGCAGCAGGCGCTGACCGCCGCGGCCGGCAAGCGGCGCGAGCTGCAGACCAAGCTCGGCCAGCTGAAGACCGACAAGCTGCCCGGTGGTGCGCAGCTGGTCGAGCAGCTCAACGCGGCCTGGACGGCCTCGGCGCAGGCGGACGACGAGTACGCGGCCTGGGCCTCGGACTCGCAGGCCCCGGGTGCGTGCGGCAAGCAGGACAACCAGCACTACAAGAACGCGGTCACGGCCAGCGGCTCGGCGACGAACGCCAAGAAGCAGGCGTCCACGCTCTGGAACGCGATCGCGACGCAGACCGGCCTGCCGAGCCGCGGCGACGGCGACCTGTAGGAGGGCGTCGGAGGGGCGGGCCGCCCGCGCCTCACGAGGGCGGCCCGCACACCGTCACGCCGGGGGCTTGCTGCCCGTGAGCACCCAGCGGACGTCGACGAAGCCCGGCTGCTGCAGGGTCATCCGGCCGCCCTTCACCACCTGGTAGGTGACCCAGGTGTTCACCAGCCGCGGCGACTCGGTGCTGGGCAGCATGTTGGTGGTGCCCCAGCTCAGCGGCGGGGTGAGGCCGACGTCGACGCCCTCGCCGCTGTCCAGCAGGGCGGTGATCGTCTTCGAGTCGACCGCCTTGCCGGCCGAGGTCAGCTTGTCGGAGACGACGCGGAACACCTCGTACGCGACCCAGGTGGTCTCCACGCCGGGGTCGGACACGTCGATGGTCCGGCCGTCGGCGCGCACGACGTCACGCAGCCCGTCCCACACCTTGGCCGACTCCGGCGGGTACCAGCTGGTGACGAACGCGCCGCCCAGCGGTCCGCTGTCGCCGCCGGTGGAGTCGACCACCGACTGCTGCACGCTGCCGATCACCGAGGCGATCCTGGTGTTCCTCGGGCCCAGCCGCCGGTAGGCGTCCAGCAGGTTGCCGGTCGGCTCGGCGCCGAGCGCGATGGTCACGCAGTTGCCCGGCTCGTCCTTGCCGATCGCCTTGCGCACCACCGGCGTGTAGTCGTTGGACTTCTCGGGCGCCTTGACGTCGAGCAGCTTGAGCCCGGCGGGCTTGAGCGCGTTGGCCAGGTAGCCGAGCAGGTTGTCGCCGGCCGGGGTGTCCGGGCGCACCAGGGAAACGTATCTGCAGCCGGCGTCGACCAGCTGGCGGCCGCTGCCGCCGATGAGCGCGGGCATGCCGCCGTCCACCGGGTAGGACAGCGGGCTGCTGAACTCCGGCTGGGAGAGGCCGTAGCCGCCGATCAGCGGGATCCCGGCGCGCTCCAGGACGGGCATGAAGGCGTCGCCCCACTGGCTGTAGGA
The DNA here is from genome assembly GCF_042732955.1 of Kitasatospora sp. NPDC059747. Taxonomy (NCBI): domain Bacteria; kingdom Bacillati; phylum Actinomycetota; class Actinomycetes; order Kitasatosporales; family Streptomycetaceae; genus Kitasatospora; species Kitasatospora sp. NPDC059747. Next base: position 21,383 of record NZ_JBHWGV010000026.1, read on the forward strand.
GCCGATGACGGCGACCGCCTTGTTGTCCACCGCCTGCTGCGCGCACGCCTTGGCACCCTCGGCGTCGTTGTGCTCGTTGCAGGTGAGCACCCGCAGCCGTCGTCCGTTTAAGCCGCCCTTGTTGTTCACGTCGCGTCCGATGGCCTCGGCGAGCGCCGTCATGCCGGGCCGGTCGGCCGAGCCGGTGCCGGCCGGCGCCCAGGTCATGACGGTGAGGTCGGAGCCGGTCGTGGCATCGGCCGGTCCGCCGCACGCGGAGGCCGAGAAGAGGGTGGGGAGCAGGGCCGCGGCGATCGCGGCGGCGGCGATCGGGCGGCGCGCGGTCCGGCGCTGCCGCGCGATCTGGTTCCGGGCCTGGAAGGTGTCCCTTCGGCGGGTCATCGGTATTCCCTCTCTGGGGCGCCCTCCGGCGCACCGGAGCAAGCCAAGCCCCGGCGGCACAAGCCGAGAGGACCGAAATGTGAACGCTCGGAAAACGGGTGCCGAACTCCCGAGGGGAACGCGTGTAGATCCCGCGAGTGGAGCACGAACAGCACGGGAACGTACGATCGTTCCCCATGTCCGCCAGCACAGATTCTTCGCACCGGTCCGCCCGAAACCCTTCTCGTCCGGGCCACCGCTCCAGCACGATGGGCGGCATGCCGCTCAACGACCTGCCCTGGTGGCGCTGGCGAGCCCGACTGCGCTCGGCCCTGCACATGCTGTCCGACCCCGCCTTCCAGCAGGAGGCCTGGCTGTCCGGCCGGGAGGGGTACGGGGACGTGACCGACGCCGTCTACCGGCTCGTGGAGGACACCTGGCTGGACCGCTGGTCCGCCGAGAAGTACGTCGGCGCGATCTTCCGCGACGCGACCGAGGCCGCCCTGGTGGACGTCGCCGTGCTGCGGGTGGTCAGCCTGCTGCACGAGGTCGGCGCGGACGCCCCGGCCACCGCCTACGTCGGCCACCCCGGCTGGCCCGAGGCCGTCCGGGCCGCGCGCGAGGCGCACGTGCTGCTGGCGGTCAACGACGGGGACGACCCGGACGCGGCGCCCAAGTCGCTGGACGTGCTGCGGATCCTGACCTCGGTCTGAGCGGGGGCCCGGTGCCCGTACTGCGGAACGGGCGGTGCCGTCCCGCAGTACGGGCACCGGGACGGGTGCTGTCCAGGATGTGACACGCTGGACCATTCACGAACCGCACGACCATCAGGACGGGATACCCCCACGTGGAACAGCAGCCGGCCAGTGCCCAGTACGTCCTCACGCTGTCCTGCCCCGACAAGCAGGGCATCGTCCACGCGGTCTCCAGCTACCTCTTCATGACCGGCTGCAACATCATCGACAGCCAGCAGTTCGGGGACGGGGAGAGCGGCCTGTTCTTCATGCGGGTGCACTTCTCGGCCGCCGAGCCGGTCACCGCGGACAAGCTGCGGGCCAGCTTCGCCGCGATCGGCGCCTCGTTCGGCATGGAGTGGCAGATCCACCCGACCGAGGAGCGGATGCGGATCGTCCTCATGGTCAGCAAGTTCGGGCACTGCCTCAACGACCTGCTGTTCCGCAGCCGGATCGGCGCGCTGCCGGTGGAGATCGCCGCGGTGGTCTCCAACCACACCGACTTCCGCGACCTCACCGAGGGCTTCGGCATCCCCTTCCACCACATCCCCGTCACCCGGGACACCAAGGCCGACGCCGAGCGGCAGCTGCTCGACCTGGTGGAGCGCGAGAACGTCGAACTCGTCGTGCTGGCGCGCTACATGCAGGTGCTCTCGGACGACCTGTGCAAGGCGCTGTCCGGCCGGGTGATCAACATCCACCATTCCTTCCTGCCGAGCTTCAAGGGCGCCAAGCCCTACCACCAGGCGCACGCCCGCGGCGTGAAGCTGATCGGCGCCACCGCGCACTACGTCACCGCCGACCTCGACGAGGGCCCGATCATCGAGCAGGAGGTGGCCCGGGTCACCCACGACGTCACCCCGGACCAGCTGGTCGCGCTCGGCCGGGACGTCGAGTGCCAGGCGCTGGCCCGCGCGGTCAAGTGGCACAGTGAGCACCGCGTGCTGCTCAACGGCAGCCGGACGGTCGTCTTCGCCTGACGGGCGGGTCCCTCGGGGTTGCTTCCGGGGTTGCTTCCGGGGTTGCTCGGCGTCGCTCGGGCCGCTCGGGGTTGCTCAGGGCCGCTCGGGGCTCGGGGGTTGGTCGGCGTCGCTCGGGCCGCTCAGGGCCGCGACAGCAGCGGCACCGCGCGCAGCACCTCGCGGATCGCGGCGCGGTCGCCGTGCTCGCCGACCGGCACCCGCTCGGGATCGCGGTGCGCGGCGGCCAGCTGGCAGAACTCCAGCCCGTCCAGCACCATCGACGCCACCGGCTCGCCGCCCGGCCGGACCTCCGCGCGGCCGTCCCCGCGGCCCTCGTCCGGGCCGTCCAGCGGGATCAGCCACTCGCCGGCCGCCGGGCCGTCGATCACCAGCCGCAGCCGCCGCCCGCCCCGCCCGGTCCCGGGCGCCCCGGCCACTCCGGCCGCCCCGGCCGGCTGGGCGGCCCGCAGCCCGGCCAGCGCGTGCGGGACCATCCGGACCGCCAGCTCCACCATCTGCCGCAGGTGCTGCGGCGCCGGCGGGTCGTACGGGTAGGCCACCGCACGGGCCACGTCCTCGCCGTGCACGAAGCACTCGAAGGCGCGGTCCACGAACGCGTCGCGCAGCGGCACGGCGGCGAAGCCGAAGTCCACCGGCGTGCTGCCCTGCGGGGCGAGGGCGGCGGTGCGCACCAGGTCGTGGGTCTGCCGCCGCCAGCGGGCCCGCACCGACTGCGGCGGAGCGCCGGCCGCCCCGGCGAGCAGCCGCGCGGTGCGCTCGGTGATCCCGGCGTACCGGCCGCCCTGCGGCGGCACCCGGGGCGCCCGCGGCCGGGCGTCCGGCTCCTGCGGCGGCACCCGGCGTTCGACCGGCGTGACGGCGGTGCCCGGGACGGCCGGCACCGGGTCCGGCAGGCCGAGGGCGAGCGCCACGTAGCCGTCGACGGCGGTCAGGTGGCACAGCACCTCGGCCGGGCGCAGGTACTCGGTGCCGCCGTGCCACGGGAGTTCGGCGACCTCCTGCCACTCCTCCGGGCCGAGGTCGCGCAGCAGCGCGTCGAGCTTGGCGGTCTCCGCCGCGTACGGAACTCCCCAGGCGGGGACGGGCAGTTCGGCGGGGCGGCGGGCCAGGCACCAGTCGAGCACCTGCTGGCGCAGCGGGCCCGGCTGGTCGAGCGGCTCGTCCACGGCGAGCCAGCCGGCCGCCTCGCGCAGCCGCGCGGCCTCCTCGGCGCACTCCGCGCAGGCGCGCAGGTGGAGTTCGAGTTCGGCGGCCTCGGCGGGCGGGCACGCGCCGAGGGCCCAGGCGCCGAGCAGCGAGCGCAGGGCGTCGTGCTGCTCCCCGGTGGTCGTCACGTGCCCCCGTTCCCGTCCTGCGCGGTCCGGCCGCGGGCCCCGTCCCGAGCGGTCCGGCCGCACTGGCGGGCGCGCTCGTCGGCCAGTTCGGTGGCGAGCAGCTCCAGACCGAGCCGCATCCGTTGCTTGGCGGCCTGCTCGCCGATGCCGAGCCGGCGGGCCGTCTCCTGGTAGGTGCGGCCGTCGTAGTACGTCACGGCGATGGTCTCACGCAGGCTGTGGGGGAGGGAGTCGACCACGTACTGCATGCGCGCGGCGGTGGCGACCTCGCGGATCTCGTCCTCGGCGGACCCGGGCCCGGCGCCCGGTTCGGCGGCCCGGCGCAGGCGCAGCCGGTCGACGGCACGGCGGTGGGTGAGCGCGCCGAGCCAGGAGCGCAGCGAGCCCTGGGCGGGGTCGAAGGCCTCGGGGTGCTCCCACACGTGGGCGAAGACCTCGCGGGTGAGCTGGGCGGCGGCGGCCTGGTCGGCCAGTATCCGCCCGGCGAGCCCGTGCACCATCGGCGCGAGCAGGTCGTAGAGTTCGCCGAGCGCGGTCTCCTCGCCGCGGGCGAGGCGCCGCTGGAGCTGCTCGTCCCAGCGGGGGCCGGCGTCCGCGGCCGTCGCGGCACCGCGGTCCGGGGTGGCCATCGGGCCGGGGGCGGCCATCGCACACCACCCTCCTGACCGGGGTCCGCTGGCTTACTCAACGGTATCTTGCGGCCGTCGGGCGGCGGGAGGAATCCCCGAAGAAGGGAACGCCGAGTTTCGGATCGTCACATGGTGGGACGTTCGGCTCGTGGGACCGTCCGCCGATGCCGCTGTTCGAGAACGGTCGGACATATGTCGCACGGGTGGTTCGCGAGTGGCGGGCCGGGTGTCGGGGGTGTGCGGCGGTAGGTTCGCCACTGCCGGTCCGGCGTGGTCGGCCGCGGTCCGGCCGAGCGCCGGTGCGAGGTTCGCCAGAGTGAACGGGACAGTATGCACTGCCCTGTCCCCCGATCGCTGGAATATGCCCGAAGCGCTTGCTGCGGTCCGTCCGCCCGCTCATCCTGAGGCGTATTCGTGTCGCGGCCAGCACCGGGTGGGACGTGCGAGGGCCCTGCCGGCCGGCCGAACCGGCCCGATCGGGACGATGGCCGAACTGCGAGTGCGGGTGGTGGAGCGGTGCAGGTTCTTCAGGTACAGCTGGCGGTGCAGGCGGATCCCGCCGAGGTGGGCCGGGCCCGCCGGTGGGTGCGCTCGCGGCTGTTGAACCACGGGGTCGACCCGGACGCGCCGATGGCCGAGACGGTGGTGCTGGTGGTCTCCGAGCTGGTGACCAACGCCGTGGTGCACACCGGCTGTCCGGCCGTGCTGCGGCTGTGCCTGCCGGTGGACTGCGCCGCCCCGGCGGGCACCCCGGCACCGGCCGTCCCGCTGCGGGTGGAGGTCGCGGACGCGAGCCAGGTGGCGCCGGCCCCCCGGCACGCGGGCCCGGACGCCGACGCCACCAACGGGCGCGGCCTGGAACTGGTCGAGCTGCTCTGCGAGCGCTGGGGCTGGTACCCGGACGGCTCGGGCAAGCGGGTGTGGTGCGAGATCGGCGCGGACGCCCGGCCGGCGGACCCGCTGGCGGGCGTGGACTGGGCGGCGCTCGCGCAGTAGGCGCCGCGTCGCGATCAGCGGGTCGACCAGGATCAGCGGGCCGACCACGATCAGCGGGCCGACCACGATCACCGGGTCGACCAGGATCAGCGGGCCGACCAGGGGCGCGACCGCCGCAACGATCACCGGCCGAAACCTGACGCAACCATTCCGAATTTCCGACAACCCATTGACGTGACGTATCCGACTGATCACGCTTGGGTGCAGCTCTCCGTCGCGAGGGGACGCCGAGGGGACACCCGTACGGCCGTCGTGGTGCTGCTGTCCAGGGGGATCGTGTCAGCAGGGGGGACCACGGCCTGCCAGGGGTGCGACCTCCTCGGCGAGTGCGGAGCGCCGGTGCGGGTTCAGGGCCCGTGCGTTGCGATCGGATGGCGGCCCGCCGTGCCGCGCTCGGGGTGTGCACGGCCGGCCGCCATCCGACTCGTCATCCGGTCCATCGTCCGGGTCGTCGTCGAGTCGTCATCCGATTCGCCGTCCGGTTCGCCGTCGAGTTCAGGACACCGCCCGGAACGTCCTGCGGTAGGCGCTCGGCGCGACGTCGAGGCGTCCGCGCAGCTGGAGCCGCAGTGAGGCCGCGGTGCCGAAGCCGGACTCCCGGGCCACCTGGTCGATCGTCAGGTCGGTGCGCTCCAGCAACTGCCGGGCGCGCTCGGTGCGCTGGACGGTGAGCCACTGGCCCGGACTGCTGCCGGTCTCCTCGCGGAAGCGACGGGTGAACGTCCGCACGCTCATCCCCGCGCGGTCGGCGAGCTGACGCAGGGCGAGCGGTTCGTCCAGGTGCTCCAGCGCCCACGCGCGGACCGCCGCCGTCCCGGTGCCGCCGTGCTCCACCGGGCTCGGGGCTTCCACGTACTGCTTCTGGCCGCCCTCGCGCCACGGCGGGACGAGGCAGTTGCGGGCCACCGCGTTGGCGACCGCGCTGCCGTGGTCGCGCCGCACCACGTGCAGGCACAGGTCCACCCCGGCGGCCACCCCGCCGGAGGTGAGGACGTCGCCGTCGTCCGTGTAGAGCACGTCGGGGTCCAGCCGGACCCGCGGGTACAGCTCGGCGAAGCGCTCGGTGTAGCGCCAGTGCGTGGTGGCCGGGCGGCCGTCCAGCAGGCCGGCGGCGGCGAGCAGGAAGGAGCCGGTGCAGATCGACATCAGCCGGGTACCGGGCCGGATCCGGGCGATCGCGGCGGCCAGTTCGGGGGTGTAGGCGGCGTCGGCGGTGGCCGGGCTGGCGTCGGCCGAGGCCGGGATCACCACCGTGTCGGCCCGCTCCAGGAGTTCGGGCCCGTGGTCGACGGCCACCCGGAAGTCGGCGCTGGTGGCGACCGGCCGGCCGTCCAGCGTGCAGGTCGCCACCTCGTACAGCGGCTCGCCGCCGGGCCCCTTCGCGCCGCCGAAGATCCTTGCGGGGATGCCGAGTTCGAAGGCGATGACCCCCTTCAGGGCCAGGACCGCGACCAGGTGCGCCATCTCGTTCCTCCTCGTTCCTTCCGTCATGGCCCGCATGGCCCGCGTGGCCCGTACGGCTGCGGGCCGGGCCAGCCTAGGCCAGATCGTGGCCCGATTCTTTCGAAAGCTGGCATTCAGGCCACTCGTCGCCGTCCGGCCGCCCCGGGAGACTCGACCGCGTGACCGAACGCAACGTCCTCGCCCCCACCCCCTCCGCCGCCACACCCGCCCGCCCCGCCCGGCGCGTGCACTACGCCTGGGTGGTCGCCGGCGTCTCCCTGCTGGTGCTGCTCGGCTCGGCCGGCTTCCGCTCCACGCCCAGCCTGATGATGGACGCCCTGCACAACGAGTTCGGCTGGTCGCTCGGGACCATCTCCAGCGCCACCTCCGTCAACCTCACCCTCTACGGACTCACCGCCCCCTTCGCCGCCGCCCTGATGGACCGCTTCGGCGTGCGCCTGGTCGTCGTCTGCGCGCTGCTCACCATCTCGGTCGGCTCCGGGCTCACCATGCTGATGCGCGAGCCGTGGCAACTGGTGCTCTGCTGGGGCGTGTTGGTCGGTCTCGGCAGCGGCTCGATGGCCGGCGCGTTCGCCACCACCATCACCGGCCGCTGGTTCCGCGCCCGCCAGGGCCTGGTCACCGGCGTGCTGACGGCCGCCGGCGCCGCGGGCAACCTGATCTTCCTTCCGGTCGGCGCCTGGCTGGTCGAACACCACGGCTGGCGCTCGGCGGTGGTCGTCGTCTCGCTCGCGGCCAGCGCGGTCGCCGTCCCGGTCCTGCTCCTGATGCGCGAGCGCCCCGCCGACATCGGCCTCCTGCCCTACGGTGCGACCGAGGCCCCGCCCGCCCCCGCCGCCGACGGCCGGGCGCTGGCCCGCACCCTGCGCGTGCTGCGCGACGCGGCCCGCACCCGGGCGTTCTGGCTGCTCGCCGGCTCGTTCGCGATCTGCGGCGCCACCACGGCCGGCCTGGTCGGCACCCACTTCATCCCGGCCGCCCACGACCACGGCATGCCCGTCACGACGGCGGCGAGCCTGCTCGCCATGATCGGCCTGTTCGACGTGGTCGGCACCATCGCCAGCGGCTGGTTCACCGACCGCGTCGACTCCCGCCTCCTGCTGGTCGTCTACTACGGGCTGCGCGGGATCTCCCTGCTCCTCCTGCCGCAGCTGCTGGCCGGCTCGCTGCAGCCGCCGATCCTCGCCTTCGTGATCTTCTACGGCCTGGACTGGGTGGCCACCGTGCCGCCGACCGTCGCCCTGTGCCGCCGGCACTTCGGCGAGGACGCGCCGATCGTCTTCGGCTGGGTGCTCGCCAGCCACCAGATCGGCGCGGCCGTGGTGGCCGGGCTGGCCGGCTTCGCCCGGGACGCGCTCGGCAACTACGACGCCACCTGGTACGGCGCGGGCGCCCTCTGCGCGATCGCCGTCGGCCTCTGCCTGGCGCTCCGCGGCACCCGTCCCGCTCGGCCCGTCCCCGCCCTGTCGTAACGACCGATTAGGCTCCGCACCCATGACGCTCACCTTCACCCTCGACCCGAAGCCCGACCCCGACCTGCGGGCCGCGATCGTCGGCCTGTGGACCGACGTCACCAACGCCGGCGGGGCCGTCGGCTTCGTGGCGCCGGTCACGGAGGACGACGTCTGGGACACCGCCGACCACCACTTCGCCGGACTCGTCCCCGAGGGGCCGGACCGCCTGCTCGTCGCCCACGAGACGGAGACCGGCCGGCTGGTCGGGGTGCTCTTCTTCGAGTCGATGCGCTTCAACCTCATGGAGCACTGGCGGATGCTCAAGCGCGTCATGGTGCACCCCGACACCCAGGGCCGCGGGTACGGCGTCGAGTTGATGGCCGAGGCCGAGCGGGCCGCCCGGGAGTGGGGGCTGGACGGCCTGCGGCTGACGGCGCGCGGCGGCCAGGGCCTGGAGCGGTTCTACGCCCGCTGCGGCTACCGCGAGGTCGGCCGGGTCCCCGGCGCGATCCGGGTCGCCCCGGGGGACGACCGCGACGACATCACCTTCTGGCTCGACCTGCGCTGACGGCCGGGCCCGGCCCGCACCGGCACCCGCACCCGCACCGGCACCCGCACCGACACCCGCGCCGACACCCGCGCCGACACCCGCGCCGGGACGGCCGTCGGTACCCGCGCCTGCGGCCGTCCCGGACGGCCCGGAGCGGGGGACGGGCGACCCGTCCCCCGCTCCGCCCGTCGGGCATGCTTCACTGGGGGACCGGCCCCGACCCCCAGCGCAGTGAAGGACGTGCCCCAGTGAGCAGCAGCAACGGCCCCGCCAAGTCGCACGCCACGCTCCGCTACACCTCCCTGCGGGTCAGCATCTTCCTCGGCTGCCTGCTGGTGGCCCTCCTGCTCGGCCACTTCGGGGTCATCCCGGTCAGCGGCCAGACCGGCGTGATCTTCCTCTTCCTGCTGGCCGCGATCACCTCCGCGCCGCTCAGCTACGTGCTGCTGAGCCGCCAGCGCGACGACATGTCCGCCCAGATCACCACCAAGGTCTCCGGGATGCGCAGCCGCACCGCCGATCGGATCGCCGCGCAGAACGCCGAGGAGGACGCGGCCGACGAGGCCGCCCGCGCCGCCGCCGCGCGGAACTGAGGCCGGACCGCCCCGGACCCGCTCCCGCCGCCGTGTCCGCCTCCGCCGATCTCCCGCAGACCCCCGAGCCGCACACCCCCGAGCCGCCGCCCGACGGCGCCGCCGGCACCTGGCCCGCCCCCGCGCGGCGGCCCACCGGCCGGGACGTCGCCCGGCTCGCCGGGGTCTCCCAGGCCACCGTCTCGCTCGTGTTCTCCGGCTCCGAAGCCGGCTCCCGGGTCTCCGACGCCACCCGCGAACGCGTCCGCGAGGCCGCCCGCAGCCTCGGCTACCGCCCCCAGGCGGCCGGCCGCCAGCTGCGCCTGGGCCGCAGCGGGATGATCCTGCTGGCCGTCCCCAACCTCCTCGGCCCGTTCTTCGGGCGCGTGCTGGAGGGCGTCCACGAGGAGGCCGGGCGGCACGGCCTGGCCGTCGTCGTCAGTTCGGGCTGGGGCAGCGCGACCCTCGCCGAGGCCGCCACCACCAGCCGCTTCGACGGCCTGCTGATCTGCTCCCCGGACGACAGCCAACTCGGCGAGCTGCCCGCCGACACCCCCGCCGTCTTCCTGGACGCGGACCCGGGCACCGACCGCGCCCGGCCCACCATCGAGCTCGACGTCGCGGGCGGCATGCGGGCCGCGGTCGAGCACCTGGCCGCCCTCGGCCACCGCCGGATCGGCCGGCTGCGCTCGATCCACTCCGCCTACACCTTCCGGGTCCGGCAGGCCGCCTTCGAGCAGGCGGTGACCGAACTCGGCCTGGACGTCGTCGAGTTGGGCGTCCGGCTGAACGAGGGACACCCGGCCGCCCGGAACGTCGCCCGCGGGATGCTGGAGCGGCCGGACGCACCGCGCGCGGTGATCTGCGACGACGACGTGGTGGCGTCGGGGGTCTACCAGGCCGCCGCCGAGCTGGGCGTGCGGGTGCCCGACGACCTGTCCGTGGTCGGCATGGACAACGTCGCGGTCGCCGCTCTGCTCGCCCCGCCGCTGACCACCGTCGACCTGCCCGGCGAGGAGCTCGGCCGGGCCGGCACCGCCGCCCTGGCCGGCCTGTTGCGCGGCGAGCGGGTGGCCCCGCCGCCGCCGCTCGCGACCTCGCTCGTGCTGCGCTCATCCACCGCCGCCGCCCGCTGACCGGCCGTGGCCCACGCATGACTGTGCCCGCCGGTCCAGACCTCCGGCGGGCACAGTCGTCTCTGGGGGCCGGTCAGCCCACGGGCACCGGCTGCGGCTGCGGCACCGGCGCGAGCGGCACCGCCCGGAACCACCGGCGCGCGCCGAACAGCAGCAGGCCGCCCAGCCCGATCCCGCCCGCCGCGCACAGCGCCACCGGCCGCAGCGAGCCCTCCGCGAGGTTCCCGGACACGGCGTAGCCGAGCGAGTTCCCGGTCGCGAACAGCGTCACCAGCCAGGCGAACGCCTCCGTCACCGTCCCGGTCGGCGCCAGCTCCGCGACCAGCACGAACGCCGCCGCCAGCAGCGGGGCCAGCACGATCCCCGACACGAACGCCAGCGCGGCCATCGGGTACGGCCCGGGCAGCACCACCAGCGGGAGGTAGGAGGCGGCCATCACCAGCGCCATCACCCACGTCCGGGTGCCCGTGCCGCTGCGCCACTTCACCGCCCCGTACGCGAGCGCGCCCAGCAGCCCGCCGAGCGCCGCCAGCGCCAGCAGCGTGCCGGCACCGCCGGGCAGGGCGCCCGCGTGGTGCTCGGCGTAGGCGATGAACAGCACGTTCTGCGCGCCGACCGCCCAGCCGGCCCCGGCCAGTCCGACCAGCAGCAGCACCAGGCCGGGGGAGCGCAGCGGGCCCAGCAGTCCGGCCGAGTGCTCGCGCGCCGGGGCCCGCCAGGCCCGTGCCGGCGCGGCGGTGGCGACGACCAGCGCACCCGCGAGGCCCAGTCCGGCCGCCACCCACAGCGCGGCGACGGGGCTGAAGAGGCCGGCGATCCCGGCGACGGCCAGCGGCCCGGCGACGTAGAGGATCTGCTGCGAGGCGGAGTCGAAGGCGTAGGCGGTGTCCAGCTGTTCCTCCTCGACCACGGCCGGCCACAGCGAGCGCAGGCAGGGTTCGAGCGGGGGCATCGCGAGCCCGGCGATCGCGGCGCCGGCCGGCGCGGCGAGCACCGAGCCGGGCGCGAGGGCGAGCAGCGCGTACCCGCCGCCCGCGACGGCGGCGGAGGCGATCAGGACGCGGGGCTGCCCGGTGAGGTCGACGATCCGGCCGAGCACGGGCCCGCCGACGGCGGCCGCCAGGGCGTACACGGCGGTGGCCAGGCCGATCCGGCCGTAGGGCGCGCTGGCCTCGCGCAGGGCGAGGGCGATGACCAGGGCGGTCATCCCGGCGGGCAGGCGGCCGAGCAGGGTGCCGAAGAGGAGGCGGCTGACGTGGGGGGCGCGGAGCAGGGCGAGATAGCCCATCGGCGGTTCTCCGGTGGGGCGTGCTGGAGCAGGGACGTTGTCAAGGTTATACGTATAACCGTCGGGCGGTCAATCGGACCGGAGTGGCCGCCTGATGGTGCATCGGGCTCGTTCGTGTCCGGATCTCGCTCTTGCGCCGCCCTGACCTCAAACAACTACTTTGAACATCTCAAACCTTTACTGCTAACGTGTCGCCCATGACCCCCTCGGACGCACCCCGGATGCACGGCCTGGGCACCCCGCCCACCGCCGCCCGCGCGTGCCGTCTGCCGGGAGCCGTGGACAGCCCGCGCCGTTGTCGCGCCGCCTGCTGTATTCCGGCGGCACGCCCCTGACCGGGGGCCGAGCCCTCACCGCCCGGCCCGCGCGCCGTGCCGCCGTCCCCGCCGCACCCCACCGTCAGCACCGCCCTCCCCCGGAGTCGCACCCCCATGTCCACAGCGCCCGAGGCGACCTCGTCGCCGTCCGTGCTCGCCCGCATCCGCAAGACGCCGTTCTGGGTGCAGATCGTCGCCGGCCTCGTGCTCGGCGTCGGCCTCGGCTACGTCGCCCGCGCCGGCGACGTCTCCTGGCTGGCCACCACCCTGGAGACCATCGGCAAGACCTTCGTCCAGCTGCTCAAGCTGGCCGTCCCGCCGCTGGTCTTCACCGCGATCGTGGTGAGCGTCGCCAACCTGCGCAATGTCACCAACGCGGCCCGCCTCGCCGTCCGCACCCTGCTCTGGTTCCTGATCACCTCGCTGATCGCCGTCGCCATCGGCCTCGGCCTCGGCCTGCTCACCGACCCGGGCAAGGGCACCAACCTCAGCACCGAGGGCCTCAAGGCGCCCAAGGGCGGCGGCACGTGGGTCGACTTCCTGACCGGCATCTTCCCGACCAACATCGTCGCCGCGTTCACCGAGGTGAACGTGCTGCAGATCGTCTTCATGGCGGTCGTCGTCGGCGCCGCCGTCATCAAGCTCGGCACCAAGGCCGAGCCCGTCCTCAGGCTCAGCGAGTCGGTCCTGGAGCTGACCCAGACCGCCCTGTGGTGGGTCATCCGGCTCTCCCCGCTCGGCACCCTCGGCCTGATCGGCAAGTCCGTCGCCAAGTACGGCTGGGACCTGCTCAAGCCCTTCGCGACCCTCACCGCCGACATCTACGTCGGCTGCGCGCTGGTGCTGTTCGTCGTCTACTCGCTGCTGCTGAGGTTCGCCGGCGGCCTCAACCCGCTCAACTTCTACCGGGGCGCCTGGCCCGCCATCCAGCTGGCCTTCGTCTCCCGCTCCTCGGTCGGCACCCTGCCGGTCACCCGCCGCGTCACCGAGCGCCTCGGCGTCCCGAGCGAGTACGCGTCCTTCGCCGTCCCGTTCGGTGCCACCACCAAGATGGACGGCTGCGCCGCGATCTACCCGTCGATCGCCGCGATCTTCGTCGCGCAGGTCTACAACATCGACCTCGGCATCAAGGACTACATCCTGATCGCCTTCGTCTCGGTCATCGGCTCGGCCGCCACCGCGGGCCTCACCGGCGCGATCGTCATGCTGACCCTGACCCTCTCCACCCTGGGCCTGCCCCTGGAGGGCGTCGGCCTGCTGCTCGCCATCGACCCGATCCTCGACATGATGCGCACCGCGACGAACGTCGCCGGGCAGGCGCTGGTGCCGGTCATCGTGGCGGCGCGGGAGAAGACGCTCGACCTCGTGGCGTACAACAGCCCGGCCGGCGACCTGCTGAACGAGCCGGCCACCATCCCGGCGCAGGCCACCGCGAAGGCTGCCGCTGCGGCCTGATGAGTCCAGCGAACGGGCCCTCTCCCACCTCGGGGAGAGGGCCCGTTCGCTGGGCGTGCGCCGCGTGGCGAGCTGCGTGCGCTACTGGGCGATCAGAACCACCGGCCGGTGACCGGGGTGTCGGTGGCAGCCCCGAAGCGGAGGCTGTAGAGCACCGAGCCGGAGTCGTAGAGTGCGCCGTAGAAGCTCGCCGTGCTGGGCCGGAAGACGCCGACCTTGTCGATCCCGCTCCCGTTCCAGTCGCCCTTGATCGGGACGTCGCCCTGAGCGCCGAACAGGACGGTGTGGTTGATGGCGACCGAGGTGTTGGAGTTGCTCAGGTAGAACGCGCAGTCGCCCGGCCGGTAGATCCCGACGGTGTCCTTGCCCGTGCCGCTCCAGTTCCCGACCATCGGAACGTCCCCGGGGTTGCCCAGCTTGATGGCGAAAGCCACCGTCTGGTTGTCGTTGGTCAGGTAGAACGCGGAGTCGCTCGGCCGGTAGACGCCGATGGTGTCCCGGCCCTGGCCGGTCCAGTCCCCGACCAGGGGGATGTCGCCGGGGCTGCCGAACGGGGCCGCGACGGCGACGGTCGCGTTGTCGTTGGTCAGGTAGAACGCGGAGTCGCTCGGCCGGTAGACGCCGATGGTGTCCCGGCCCGGACCGCTCCAGTGGCCGGTGAGCGGAATGTCGTTCGGTGAGCCGAAGGTGACGGCTGCGGTGACGTTGCCGGTGCTGTCGGCCATCGCGAAGGTCTGGGCGCCCGGACGGTAGATACCCGCCAGGGTCGGCTTGCCGTTGGGCGTGGTGTTGACCTGGACGTCGAGGTAGTCGCGGTCGATGTTGATCGTGGCGCCGCCCCAGGTCTCGGTGACGTTGCCGTCGTACTGGTGGACGCGCTGGTGGTTGGCCCAGGCGGTGCTCGGGATCACCGGTTCGTTGACGTCCGCAGCGCCGTTCCACCGTGCGGTGAACAGCACGTCGGGCATGGTGTAACCCTTGCCGCTGCCACTGTTGTTGACCAGATCCGCGATGCCGGTGGAGGCACTGCTGTAGACACCGGAGTTGTAGCCCTGCGCGTGGAGTTCGGCGCTCCAGGCGGACAGGAACGGCTGAACCGTCGAGGAGTACGTCGCGACGTTGTAGGACTCCATGTCGTAGTACAGGACGCTCCCCGGGCCGAGACCGAGAGCCGCGGCGTTGGCCACGGCATCGTCGGCCGCGGCGGCACCCTGACCGGCCGGCGCGGTGATCCTGGAGGCCTGGAGACCGACGTACACCGGCAGGAAGCGCCAACCGGCGGAGTACTGCTGCTGCATCCAGGACGCCGTCAGATTGGGCTGGCTGCAGGCTCGGCCGGCGCCCCCGATGTAGATGCCGAGGGCTTGGTAGGGCGAGTTGGCGCGCCAGGTGTTCATCGTGTTGGTGTCGGGTGCCGAACAGGCGTCGAAGCCCTTGCCCGTGTACTTGGTCGCATCGGCCGGCAGCGCGGGCGGGGTCGACGCAGTGGCGGCAGGAGACGATTGGACAGGTGCCGCCGCCGCGAACGACCGCTTGGTGGGCGGGGCAGCGATCGGCTCCTTCGTTGCGCCGGCGGGGAAGCCGGCCGAGGAGAGGACCGTCCGGACGAGCGCCTGGTCATCGTCGTAGACTCCGGTGGCCGTGATCCCTGGAGCGGTGGCGTGGACCCTCCGCTCGATCTCCGACACGGTCGTGGCCGACGCGGCGTCATCGGCGCCGGGCTCGACGAGCAATGCCTCGGTGGTGCCCACCACGTGTGCGGGGCAGTCCTGGCGGGCCCCGGGGGTGCCGAGATAGACGGCGTGCCGGTCGAAACGCACGCAGGCCGTCGGATTGGCCGCGAGATCGATCACCGGCCAGTCGGCGGGCACGTGAAACGAGTGGCCGAGGTAGGAAACATCCTTGGTGGGCATCGCCGGCGCGCTCGGATCGGCCTGCGCGGATCCCAGGCTGACGACGGACAGCGCCGTCGTCAGCCCGAGTGCGGTGAGTATTCGACGACGGGGACTGGTCAGTGTGGTGATGGGGTTCTCCCGTGGGAAGCGTCCCGGGCGGTGCCCGGTTCGGCGGCCAGGTCCCGCGCCCAGGCCGTGCGGCCGAAAGCGCGTCAGCACAGCATAGAAATCCCGGCTGACACGCCAGTAGCCGCTTACCCCTCGGGCGAACGTGGATCACTGAGTGCCCATCATCCGAATCTCCGGACGCTGGGTGACGCCCTGACGGACAGGGCTGTTGCGTGACCCGTCGAACCGGCTCCGGGTCGACGTCCCTCGGGTGCCACGGAGGGAGACGAAGCATGGCCGGCCCAGCGGCGATCCCGGCCCAGGCCCTTCGGGAACGTCGCCGGGCAGGCGCTGGTGCCGGTCATCGTGGCGGCGCGGGAGAAGACGCTCGACCTCGTGGCGTACAACAGCCCGGCCGGCGACCTGCTGGACGCCCCGGACTCCGCCGTGATCCCGGCCCAGGCCGGGGCGAAGGCTGCCGCCGCGGCCTGACGCAGCCGACGGGGCCCGGCCCCCGCGCCCGACCGGCGCGAGGGCGGGCCTTCGCGCGTCCGTGGTGCGGGGGTGGGGAAAAGGCAGGGGGCCCGCCGTGTGGCGGGCCCCCTTGGGTGTTGCTCTTGTGCTCATCGTGGCGGCCGTCGGGAGCCGCCTGCGGACCCGTGGGGTCCCGAGCGATCAGATCATCAGAGGATGGTCAGATAGCGGTGACGTTCTCCGCCTGCGGGCCCTTCGGACCCTGGGTGACGTCAAAGCTGACCGCCTGGTTCTCCTCCAGCGAGCGGAAGCCGCTCGCGTTGATGGCGGAGTAGTGGACGAAGACGTCGGGGCCGCCGCCCTCCTGGGCGATGAAGCCGAAGCCCTTCTCAGCGTTGAACCACTTGACGGTTCCCGTGGCCATGCCGTTCTCCTTGCGAGGCGTGTCGGGGGCCACACCGTGTGGCTCCCGGTCCGCTGCGCTGATCGCCCTGCCTCCGGACGAGTCCGAAGTTTTTCGATATTGCTGAAAAACTACAAAAAGCCTGCGGTTACATGCTCCGCAGGCTTCAAGTACTGCAAGGGGAATCAAACTGCAACTGAGGGCAACGCTAGCATGCGGTTGCGGTGACGACCAGGGGTGAACTGCGGTGCGCACGGCGCGTGTCGGGAGGGCGGGTGCGAGCCGTTCACGACACCGGGCATACGCTGCGGGGAGGCGCACGAAGAGCAAGGGAGCGGCGCAGTGGAGCACACCCCGGAGGAACGCACCCCGGTCAGGCCGAGGGTCGGACACATTCAGTTCCTGAACTGCGTACCCCTCTACTGGGGACTCGCCAGGACCGGCAATCTGCTCGACCTCGACCTCACCAAGGACACCCCCGAGAAGCTCAGCGACCAGCTGGTCGACGGCACGCTCGACATCGGCCCGATCACCTGCGTCGAATACCTGCGGCACGCCGACGAACTGCTCGTCCTGCCCGACATCGCGGTCGGCAGCGACGGCCCGGTGATGTCCTGCGTGATCGTCAGCAAGGTGCCGCTCGGCGACCTCGACGGCCGCCGGGTCGCCCTCGGCTCCACCAGCCGCACCTCCGTCCGGCTCGCCCGCCTGCTCCTGGAGGAGCGCGAGGGCGTCCGCCCCGAGTACTTCAGCTGCCCGCCCGACCTCGCCCAGATGCTCGCCGAGGCCGACGCCGCCGTCCTCATCGGCGACCCGGCGCTGCGCGCCCACCTCGGCCAGGCGGCCGACCTCGGGCTCACCGTCCACGACCTCGGCGCGATGTGGAAGGAGTGGACCGGCCTGCCCTTCGTCTTCGCCGTCTGGGCGGTGCGCCGCGACTTCGCCGCGCGCCGGCCCGAACTGACCGCCGCCGTCCACCGGGCCTTCCTGGAGTCCCGCGACCTGTCGCTGGTCGAGGCGGCCAAGGTCGCCGAGCAGGCCGCCCGCTGGGAGGCCTTCGGCGCCGACGTGCTGGAGCGGTACTTCAGCGAGGCGCTCGACTTCTCGCTCGGCGAGCGGCAGCTGGCCGGCGTCGCCGAGTTCGCCCGCCGGGTCGCGCACGACAGCGGCTTCGCGCCGGACGTCGCCGTGCGGCTGCTGGAGCCGGTGGCGGGCCTGGAACCCGCGGTGGTCGGCTGAGATCCTGAGGCACCGACGTCCCGGGAAGCCGGGGCCGGTACGGTCTGCTCCCGGGCGCGCGCGGTGCGGGCGTCCGGGAGCGGCCCGGTGGAGGGCCGTCCGTCGGCGAGGGGAGCGTGCGGGGGATGCAGGCACTGGGGTCGGACGACCCGCGCCAGGTGGGCGCCTACCGGCTGTTGCGCCGGCTCGGCGCCGGCGGCATGGGCCGGGTCTACCTCGGCCGGACGGCCGGCGGGCGCACCGTCGCCGTCAAGCTCGTGCGCGGCGAACTCGCCGACGACGCCGAGTTCCGCGCCCGCTTCCGGCAGGAGGTCGCGGCCGCACGCCGGGTCGGCGGCAGCTGGACCGCGCCCGTCCTGGACGCCGACACCGAGGGCGAACAGCCCTGGGTCGCCACCGGCTACGTCGCCGGGCCCGCGCTCGGCACCGCCGTCCGCGACGGCGGGCCGCTGCCCGAGGCCGCCGTGCGCGCCCTCGGCGTCGGGCTCGCCGAGGCGCTCGCCCACGTCCACGGCCTCGGCCTGGTGCACCGCGACGTGAAGCCGTCCAACGTGCTGCTCACCCTGGACGGCCCGCGGCTGATCGACTTCGGCATCGCCCGCGCCCTGGACGCCGCCGGCGGATTCACCCAGTCGGGTTACGTCGTCGGCTCGCCCGGCTTCATGTCGCCCGAACAGGCGAACGGGCAGGGTGTCGGGCCGGCCGGTGACGTCTTCTCGCTCGGCGCGGTGCTCGCCTACGCGGCCACCGGCGTCCACCCCTTCGGCGAGGGCGTCAGCGCGGCCGTCCTCCTCTACCGCGTGCTGCACGAGCAGCCGGACGTCCCCGGGCTGAGTGGGCCGCTGCGCTCGATCGTCCTCGACTGCCTCGCCAAGGAGCCGTCCGACCGGCCCACTCCGCAGCAGCTCCGCGCCCGGCTCGACCCGGAGGGCACGGCGGCCCTGCGGCTGCGGCAGGGCGGCTGGCTGCCGCCGGCGCTCGCGGCGGGGGTGGGGCGCAGCGCGGTCGAACTGCTGGACCTGGAGGGGGAGTCGGGGAGCGCTCCGGCCGACGTGCCGCCGGCGGCCTGGGGGCCGGCTTCCGGGACGGGTGCCGGGGCGGGTGCGTGGGTGGAGCGGACGCCGACCTACGTGCCGCCGGCGCCCGGGGGCGGCTCCCGGCCGCGCCGCGCGGTGCTGGTCGCGGCCCTGGCGGCCGCGCTGGTGGTGCTCGCGGGCGGCGGGTACGGGACGTACCGGTGGCTGGACCCGGCGGCTCCCGCGGTGACCGCCACGAGCAGCGGTTCGCCCGCCGGCCCGTCCGGGAGCGGCAGCGCCGTGCCGGAGCCCGCGCCGACGCCGGACGGTCCGACCGCGGTAGCGAGCACCCCGAGCACCCCGGGCACTTCGAGCGGGCCGGGCACGCCGACCGGGCCGAACGCGGTGCCGGCCGCGTTCCTCGGCACCTGGACCGGGGACATGGCCACCGAAAAGGGCGTGCCCGCGGGCACCACCCGGCTCACCATCGGGCCGGCCGCGATCGGGCAGGAGAACACCACCAGCCAGAACGGCATGTCCGGCATCATCTCGATCAGCTGCGACGGCGTCTGGAAGCTGCGGGAGGCGGGCCCGAAGAAGCTCGTGTTCCAGTCCCGGCTGGTCCGCTCCAGCCTGCCCGGCGCGTGCTCCGGCGGCGCGTACACCGAGACGCTCACCCTGCAGGACGACGGGACGATCCGCTTCACCTCCGCCGACCCGGTGGCGGGCAACCCGGCCGGGACGATGCACCGCACGGGCGCGGCCCAGCCCGACGGCACCAGCCGGTGAACACGGGTGAACACCGGGGGACAGGAGGCGGGAACGGGCCGGGCGGCGGGCTGGCGCAGGGGCCGGAATCGGCTGGCGTAGGCTGGTTCGGCCGTACCCGGAAACACCCGCGACCGGGACCGACGCGCTGAGAACAGCAGTACCCGAGCAGTCCCGAGAGAGAGAAGGCCGCCAGGTGTCCGAGCTCGCAGCGACCACCCTCGATGCGCCCAGCACCGACCTGCAGGCCGTGCTCGACCGCGCCGCCGCCGGTGGCCGGATCACCCCCGAGGAAGCGCTGGAGCTCTACCGCTCCGCGCCCCTGCACGCCCTCGGCTCGGCGGCCGACGCGGTGCGCCGCCGCCGCTACGCCGGCACCGAGCACATCGCGACCTACATCATCGAGCGCAACATCAACTACACGAACGTCTGCGTGACGGCGTGCAAGTTCTGCGCCTTCTACGTGCCGCCCAAGAGCGACAAGGGCTGGTCCCGCGAGCTCGACGAGATCCTGCGCCGCTGCGCCGAGACGGTCGAGCTGGGCGGCACCCAGATCATGTTCCAGGGCGGCCACCACCCGGACTACGGCGTCGAGTACTACGAGCGCGCGTTCTCGGCGATCAAGGCGGACTTCCCGCAGCTGGTGATCCACTCGCTGGGCGCCTCCGAGGTCGAGCACATGTCGCGGATCTCGGGCGTCTCGATCGAGGAGGCCATCACCCGGATCCATCAGGCGGGCCTGGACTCGTTCGCGGGCGCCGGCGCCGAGCTGCTGCCGGAGCGCCCGCGCAAGGCGATCGCGCCGCTGAAGGAGTCCGGCGAGCGCTGGCTGGAGATCATGGAGGCCGCGCACGGCCTCGGCGTGGAGTCCACCTCCACGATGCTGATGGGCACCGGCGAGACCAACGCCGAGCGGATCGAGCACCTGCGGATGATCCGCGACGTGCAGGACCGCACGGGCGGCTTCCGCGCGTTCATCCCCTACACCTACCAGCCGCAGAACAACCATCTGAAGGGCTCGACGCAGGCGACCGTCTTCGAGTACCTGCGGATGATCGCGATCGCGCGCCTCTTCCTCGACAACGTCGCCCACATCCAGGGCTCCTGGCTCACCACCGGCAAGGAGGCGGGCCAGCTGTCGCTGCACTACGGCGCGGACGACCTCGGCTCCGTGATGCTGGAGGAGAACGTCGTCTCGGCGGCCGGGGCCAAGCACCGCTCCAACCTGACCGAGCTGATCCACCTCATCCGGGCCGCCGACCGCGTCCCGGCGCAGCGCTCGACCACCTACGAGCACCTGCGGGTGCTGGACGACCCGGCGAACGACCCGGTCGACCCGCGCGTCGCCTCGCACATCGCCTCCACGGCGATCGAGGGCGGCACCGCGCACCCCGAGCTGAAGATCCTGGACAACTGAGCGCCGCCGCCGTAGTCGCCACGCTCACGCCCACGCCCATGCCCACACCCGCCGCAGCCGTGCCGGGCGCCGTGGTGGCGCCGTGCTGACCCTGCACCGGGCGGGCTTCGTGCTGCCCGATCCGGCCGGGGCCGGCCCCGCGCCCGCCGACAGCGCCGTGCTCGTCGACGGCGCGGTGCTGGTGCGCGGCGAACTCGTCGAGGCGGTGGGCCCGTTCGGCGAGCTCGCGGCGGCGCACCCGGGCGCCCGGGTGCGGGACTGGGGCGCGGCTGTGCTCACACCCGGGCTGTGCAACCCGTACGGGCACGGGCTGTTGGAGCGCGCCTACCACCCGGACCCGCGCGAGGGGACCGGCGCCGAGCCGGTGCCGGGCGGGCTGGACGCGGAGGGCGACGACGTGCGGTGCGGGGCGAGCGCCCGGCGCGGGCTGCAGCGGATGCTGGGGTTCGGGGTGACCGCGGTGGCCGGGCCCTTCGAGCGGGCGTCGGTGCGGACGGCGGTCGCGCGGTCCGGGCTGGCCGCGCTCGCCCCCGGGGGCGGCACGGGTGCCGCCGAAGGCCCGTTGGACCCGCTCGCCGTGCTGCCGCTCGCGCAGGCCGCGCACGGGCGGATCGCGGCCGGGGAACGGGCGGACTTCGCGGTGTTCGCGTGCGACGGGGACGTCCCGGCGCCGCTGCCGGGGGGCTGCCTGGCGACCGTGCTCGGCGGCCGGTTGGTGTACCGACGGCGCTGACGGCGCGGCCGGTGCGGGCGCCCGAACCGTCGTTGGCCCGCCGTCGGGCCGCCATTGGCCCGTCGTCGGCCGGCCTTCGGGCCGACTTCCCTGCGGCGCAAGGGACTTCCTTCGTGTGCGGCCGAACTCCGGCCCGCGTGGCGCCGGGTGATTGCCCCTTCGCCGTGACCTGAGGGCCCGCCAGCGGATACGATCCCGGACAGCTCACTCCGTACCCCCACCACACCACCGCCCGTGCCCGCGGGAGGCGGGGCCGCGTCCCCGGCCCCGACGCAAGCCAGGACAAGGAACCATGCGATCCGCGACCGTCCCCCCGCCGCGCACCCCGCGGTTGGGCCGTGGCTGGTACCTCGCCGCCGTGCTCAGCGCCGTGCTCGCCGTGGGCATGTGCCTGCTCGGCTGGCGCCAGGCCGACCAGGCCGACCGGATCGAGGCCCACCCGGTGCGGGTCGAGGGCGTCGTCACCCAGCTCCCGACCGGGGGCGGTTCCTACAGCGCCGTCAGCTACCGGGTCGGCGGCCAGGCGCACACGGCCGCCGCGCTGCCGCTCGCGGACGGCGCCAAGGTCGGTGACCAGGTCTGCCTGGAGCACGCCGCCGACGACGCGGGCGCGGTGCGGATCTGCGGCGACACCTACCCGCAGCCGGTCGGCGTCGGGCTGGCCCGGTACAGCGTGCCGGTGGCGGTCGCGCTCTTCCTGGTCTGCCTGTGGCGCATCCGCCGGCACCGGCGGGCGGTCGCCGTCCGCACCGGGCAGGGCCGGATCGCGACCACCGTCGCCTTCGCGACCGGGGCCCTGGCCGAGGGGATGCCGGCGATAACGGACGGCAAGCGCTCGCGCCGCAAGCGGCGTGCGGGCGGACGGCGCGCACTGCACTGACGGGGTGCGTCGGGAGGTGCGCCGACGGGCTCCCCGCGAGGTGCGCCGCAAGGTGCCCCGCGAGGTGCGTCGGGGGGCGTGCGGAGGGGCGCCTGTGAGCTCCGAGGGGCGCGGGCCGCGGGCGCTGCGCCGCCCCGTTGCTCCGGGCGCGGGCGCCAGGGTGAACAATGGGGGCGTGACCCGAGCCTCTCTGGACAAGCAGCCGCACGAAGTCGCCGCCATGTTCGACGACGTCGCGGCGAAGTACGACCGCACCAACGACGTGCTCTCCCTCGGCCAGGCCCGCGCCTGGCGCCGGGCGGTGGCCGAGGCGGTGGCCGCCGGACCCGGGGACCTCGTGCTCGACCTCGGAGCCGGCACCGGCACCTCCTCGCTGCCCTTCGCGGAGGCCGGCGCCAGGGTCGTCCCGTGCGACTTCTCCGTCGGCATGCTCGCCGAGGGCAAGCAGCGCCACCCCGAGCTGCCGCTCACCGCCGGCGACGCGACCCGGCTGCCGTTCGCGGACGACACCTTCGACTCGGTGACGATCTCCTTCGCGCTGCGCAACGTCCACGACACGGACGCGGCGCTGCGCGAGATGCACCGGGTCACCAAGCCCGGCGGCAAGCTCGTGCTGTGCGAGTTCTCCACGCCGACCTGGACGCCGTTCCGCACGGTCTACACCGAGTACCTGATGCGCGCCCTGCCGCCGGTCGCCACCGCGGTCAGCAGCAACCCCGACGCCTACGTCTACCTCGCCGAGTCGATCCGGGCCTGGCCGGACCAGCCCGCGATGGCGGCCCGGCTGCAGGAGGCCGGCTGGTCGAAGGTGGCCTGGCGGAACCTGACCGGCGGGATCGTCGCGCTGCACCGGGCGTACAAGACCGCCGCCGCGTAGCCGTCGTCCCTCCCCGCCCCCGTGAGCGGACCCGGTAAGCGGACCTAGACTGCCCGAGGCGGCAGCCGTCGTTCCAACCCAGCCGTCGCCGTCGTTCCAGCCGTCGTTCCAGCCGTAGTTCCAGGAGAGTGCCCACCGTGTCCGAGACCGCAGCCGACCCGACGAAGCCGGACAGCACCGTCGAGAGCACGGCGGACGTCATCGTGGTCGGGGCGGGCCCGGCCGGTGCCACCACCGCGTACTACCTCGCGCAGGCCGGCCTGGACGTGCTGCTGCTGGAGAAGACCTCCTTCCCCCGCGAGAAGGTGTGCGGCGACGGCCTCACCCCGCGCGCCACCAAGCAGCTCGTGGACATGGGCATCGACGTCTCCACCGAGAACGGCTGGCTGCACAACAAGGGCCTGCGCATCGTCGGCGGCGGCGTGCGGCTGCAGCTCGACTGGCCCGAGCTGTCCTCCTTCCCCGACTACGGCCTGGTCCGCAAGCGCGCCGACTTCGACGAGCTGCTCGCCCGTCAGGCCGAGAAGGCCGGCGCCCGCCTGTACGAGCGCTGCAACGTCAGCGGCCCCGTGCTGGACGACCGCACCGGACGCATCGTCGGCGTCACCGCCAAGCTCGGCGAGGAGAAGCGGGAGGTGACCTTCCGCGCCCCGCTCGTCGTCGCCGCCGACGGCAACTCCACCCGGCTCTCCCTCGCCATGGGCCTGCACCGGCGCGAGGACCGGCCGATGGGCGTCGCCTACCGGACGTACTTCACCTCGCCGCGCCACGACGACGACTACCTGGAGTCCTGGCTGGAGCTGTGGGACACCCGCGGCGGCCAGCGCCGCCTGCTGCCCGGCTACGGCTGGATCTTCGGCATGGGCGACGGCACCTCCAACGTCGGCCTCGGCATCCTCAACTCCTCGCCCGCGTTCGGCGAGCTGGACTGGCGCGAGGTCCTCAAGGCCTGGTGCGCCGGCATGCCCGAGGAGTGGGGCTACACCCCCGAGAACATGACCGACCCGATCCGCGGCGCCGCACTGCCGATGGCCTTCAACCGGCAGCCGCACTACACCCGCGGGCTGCTGCTCGTCGGCGACGCCGGAGGCATGGTCAACCCGTTCAACGGCGAGGGCATCGCCTACGCGATGGAATCCGGCAAGATCGCCGCCGGCGTCATCGTCCAGGCCAACGCCCGCGTCACCGACGGCGGACGCGAGCGCGCGCTGCAGGCCTACCCGCGCATCCTCAAGGACGTCTACGGCGGCTACTACACGCTCGGCCGCGCCTTCGTGAAGCTCATCGGCAACCCGCAGGTCATGCAGATCGCCACCCAGCGCGGGCTCACCCACCCGATGCTGATGCGCTTCGTCCTCAAGCTCCTCGCCAACCTCACCGACCCCCAGGGCGGCGACGCCATGGACCGCGTCATCAACGGCCTCGCCAGGGTCGCGCCCAACGCCTGACGGACGGCCCGCGCGGGCGGACGGCACACCACCGTCCGCCCGCACCAACAAATTTGATCAAGCATCGCCAAGAACCGCCCGCGAGCGAAGGCCAATTGCTAGCCTGACAGCCATGCGGATAGGCGTGAACGTCCCCAACTTCGGTCCCGGAACGCACCCGGAACACCTCGCCCAATGGGCCAAGACCGTCGAGGGCCTGGGCTTCGACCTCCTGATGGTCTCCGACCACGTCGCGGTCACCCCGGACGTCGCCAAACAGTATCCGGCGCCGTTCTTCGAGCCCTTCACCACGCTCTCCTGGCTCGCCGGCATCACCACCCGGGTCCAGCTGGGCACCACCGTCCTCATCGTGCCCTACCGCCACCCCCTGCTGATGGCCCGGATGGCCGCCAACCTGCAGCAACTCAGCGGCGGACGGCTGATCCTGGGCGTCGGCGTGGGCTGGGCCAAGGAGGAGTTCGCGGCGCTCGGCGTGCCCTTCGAACGCCGCGGCAAGCTGACCGACGAGTACCTGCGCACCATGCGGGCCGCCTGGGACGACGAGGCCGACTACGGCAGCGGGCAGATCCCGGTCTGGGTCGGCGGCAACAGCGACGCCGCGCTGCGCCGGGCCGTGCGCTTCGGCGCGCCCTGGCACCCGCTGCGGTTCACCATGCCGTGGTTCACGGAGGCGGTCGGCCGGCTGAAGACCATCGCCGACGAGGCTGGGCAGCCGGTGCCGGAGCTGGCGCCGCGCATCCTCCTGAAGCTGACCGACCGGCCCGTCGACGGGCCCGACCGCAAGGCCGGCGAGGGCACCATCGAGCAGATCCTCGGCGACATCGAGCAGCTGCGCCTGACCGGCGCCGGCACCGTGCTGCTCGACCCCTACCTCGGCGACCCGGACGAGACGCTGCGACCCGAGGTGGCGTGGCAGGCCCTGGCCACCGTCGCCGCGCACAGGTCCTGATCACCACCCCCTAGAGACGGAGTACCCGTGGCCAGCAACGCCCACGACCTGCACGAGAGCGACGTCGCCGGCGCCGCCGCCGTCACCGAGTCCGACCTGCCCTACCTGCGCCGCTGCGTGGAGCTGGCGACCGAGGCGGTGGAGGCCGGCGACTACCCGTTCGGCTCCGTGCTCGTCTCGGCGGACGGCAAGATCCTCGCGGAGGACCGCAACCGCGAGTCCAGCACCGGGGACCCGACCCGCCACCCGGAGTTCGAGCTGGCCCGCTGGGGCGCGGTCAACCTGAGTCCCGAGGAGCGGGCGGAGGCGACCGTCTACACTTCCGGCGAGCACTGCCCGATGTGCGCGGCCGCGCACGGCTGGGCGGGCCTCGGCCGGATCGTCTACGTGAGCTCGACGCGGCAGTACCGCGGCTGGCTGGGCGAGTGGGGCGTGAAGATCACCTCGCCGCTGAACCCGCTGTCGGTGCGGGACGTCGTCCCCGGGCTGGAGGTGGCCGGCCCGTCGCTCGAACTGGCCGGTGAGGTCCGCGAGTTGCAGCGCCGCTTCCGCGGCATCGACGCGGCGCTCTGAGCTTTCGCCGTTCTTCTCCGCCGCCACCGGATCCCGGTGGCGGCGGAGGTCTGTTCGGAGCCCGCGGCGGCGGGGCGAAACGGAACCGGGGGGGGGGGGGCCCCCGGGGGGGGGGGCGGCGGCGCGGGGGGGCGGGGGGGGGGGGGGGGGGCACACCCCGCCAAAGCTGCTCGACGTCTCTCGCGCGCGGCCACACG
>NZ_JBHWGV010000026.1:47641-68026 GCF_042732955.1 Kitasatospora sp. NPDC059747
GCCCCCCGCGCCGCGGGCGCGGGGGGGCGGGGGGCGGCGCGGGGGCGCGGGGGCCGCGGGGGCCCCCCCCGGCCGCGGCCCCCCCGGGCCGGGCGGGGCCCCCCCCCGGCTCCGTCATCCGGCCGGCTGCCGGGGATCAGACCATCCGCTGGTCGTACTTCGCCATGTGCTCCTGCAGCTCCTCAAGGCTGGGGTTGCGGCCGTTGGCCGTGAGGCGCTCCAGGCCGCGGAAGTAGTCCTCCCGGCTGAAGATCGGGTAGAACATGATCAGCAGGGTGGCGTCCTCCTTGCCCCGGTTGGTGAAGCCGTGCGGCGCACCCTTGGGGACGTAGGCGAAGGCACCGGGCTCGCCGACGACCTTCTCGTCGCCGATGGTAAACTCGATCTCACCCTTGACGACGTAGAACATCTCGGTGGACTGGTCGTGGATGTGCGGCGCGGCGCCGTTGGCCTCCGGGGCCATGTGGTGCTCGAAGAAGCCGAACTCCCCGTTGGACTGCTCGGTGGTCAGCTTGAAGTAGGTCTTCTTGCGGCCGTCGCGGATGCTCGCGAACTCGCCGCCACCGGCCGGAACATACAGGGGGATGGACATGTCTCTCCTCAGTGTGTTTCACAAGGGCCGGCCCGTTGGAAGGGCCGGGTCTTTCGGTGGTCGGTTGCTTCGGTGGTCAGGTGCCGCGGTGGGCAGGTGCCGCGGTGGTCGGTGGCCGCGGTAGTCGGTCGGTGGCCGCGGTGGTCGGTCGCCGCGGGGCTAGCCGGCCTCGGCCAGGGCGGCCTCTTCTTCCTTCGGGGCCCGGGCGTCCGCCTGGGCCTGCGCCCACCGGCCGATCGCCGGCGCGGCGAGGCCGCAGGCGGCGAACAGGGCGGCGAGCACGACCCACCCGACGGCCCCGGTCGTGACGACCAGGCTGACCAGGACCGGTGCGGCGATCTGCTGGACGGCCAGGCCGAGCCAGAAGACCGAGAGGTAGACGCCCTCCTGGCCGGGCACCGCCAGCAGGTAGGAGGCGCCCCAGCCGCCGGCGGACTGCCACAGCTCGCCGCCGGTCAGGGCGACCATGGCCAGGAGCAGCACGCCGATCGCCAGGATGGCCGGGAGCTCGGGCGCCGCGGTCAGCAGCAGGCAGCAGATGGCGAGTGAGAACCCGGCACGGACCAGGGCCTTGGCCGCGCCGCCGATGGTGTCGGTCCCGCGGCTGGCCCGCACCTGGAGGGCGACCGCGAGGACGGTGTTGACCGCCACCAGCGGGGAGATCAGCGCGGACGACACGCCGGTGTGGCCGGTGATCCACATCGGGATGCCGATGCTCAGCAGGGTCATGTGCATCGTCAGCACCGCGTTGATCCCGGTGAACGACAGGAACGACCCGTCCCGCAGCACGCTCATCGAGAACCGCCGCCGCAGGCTCGACGCCGGCGCGTTCAGCACCGGGAGCCGGGAGGCCAGCAGGGCGAGCACCGCGAGCGTCGTGGCGTTCAGCAGCAGGATCCCAGTATACCCCGCCCGGGTATCGATCAACAGTCCGATCCCACCCGCGAGGGCGCCGACGGTGAAGCCGACGTTGCGGATCGACCGCAGGATCGCGATCATCTTGATCCGCTCGTCGCTCGACACCACCTGCCCCACCAGGGCCTGCTCCATCGGCGCGGCGGCCTTGTCCACCAGCCCCAGGACGCAGACCACGGCCAGGAATTCCCAGAGGTTCTGCACGAACGGGTACACCACGAAGCAGGCGCTGCGCCACAGGCTGACCCCGACCAGCACCTTCTTGGGGCCGATCCGGTCGGCGAGGATGCCGATCGGGATCGCCGTGCCGAGGGCGATGGTCGCGGACAGGGTCAGGCCGAGGCCGAGGTCGCCCTCGGACAGGCCCACCGACCTGGTGATGAAGGGCACCGACACGGACAGGAAGGCGCCCGTGCCGACCGCGTTGATCGTCGCCATGACGGCGAGGCGCCAGCCGACCGAGCCGCCCGGCATGGACCCGCGCAGGCCGCGGATGCGCTGCCACAGAACAGACATGTCGTTCCTCAGTCGGTTGCGATGCGAATGGCGGCGTCCGCGTCCAGCACGCGCCGGAGCGTGCCGTCCGCGTCCGGCCCGGTCACGATGACGTGCCCAGCGCGGTCCCAGGACGACGCCCACGGGCGGACCTCCTGGCCGACCACGACGTCCACCTCGGCGTCGTGCACGCCGGGCAGCGCCCTGGCCGTCTCCAGACCCGAGATCTCCGTGACGGTGCCCGGCTCGGCCGCCAGGAACCTGATCGCCGACGTCCGCCGGGACGTGTCGGGCAGGCTGACCGGCCGGCCGGCGAGCAGGTCGATCAGGGTCAGCCGGATCTTCGTGTCGTAGGCCAGGTCGACCAGGTCGATCAGGTAGTCGCCCGGGCAGCGGCCCGCGCACTCGACCAGCGTCGGGCCGTCCTCGGTGAGGATCCACTCGGCGTGCAGGATCCCGGTCCGGAAGCCCGTGGACGCGACGAGCTGACGGATCGCCGTGGCGAACGCGGCCTGCGTGTCGTCGTCGAGCGGGGCGGGCAGCAGGTGGCCGAGCTCGACCGGGTGCGGCCCCTCGATCACCGACTTGGCGGTGACGTTCTCGAAGATGACCTCGCCGTCGCGCACCAGCGCCTCGATGCTGAACTCCGGCCCCTCCAGGCGCTCTTCGGCGAGGAAGCGCCAGCGCAGCTCGCGGTCGGGCACCTGCTCGTACTCCGAGGCGGACGAGGTCCGCTCCCAGGCCACCGCCGCACTGGCGGCGTCCACCGAGTCCAGCAGCTGCACGCCGACGCTCGCCTGCCGGTTCGCCGGCTTGACGACCACCGGGCCGTCCCCGGCGAACTCGAGGATGTCCTCGGGCCCGAACACCTCCCGCCAGCGCGGGTTGCGCACGCCGCCGGCGCCGGACACCTCGCGCAGCCGGGCCTTGTCGCGCAGCGCCTGCGCGGCCTCCTCGGTGGCGCCGGGCAGCCCGAGCTTCTCGGCCAGGGCGGCCGTCGCCGGGACGGCGTACTCCAGGCCGGGCACGACGGCGGCGACCGGACGCTCGGCGGCCAGCTCGACCGCCAGGTCCAGGGCCTCGGTCGACTGCTGGTAGCCGGCCGCGACGATGCGGTCCAGGCAGTCGAAGCGCGAGGCCGCGTCCTGCAGCTCCCGCTTGCGGATGATGTCGGGTTCCTCGATCACCACGACGGACCCGCTCGGGACCTTCCCGTCGATGGCGCGCAGGTACGCCGCGTTGTAGCCGACGAACACCACCTGTGCGTTCGGGTCGGGGGCGGTCATGCCAACCTCCTGGTTGCTGGAGCGGTTGCTGGGTGGGTTGCCGGGATGGTCGGCGGCTCGGCCGCCGGGGCGGAGCACCGACCGGGCACTGCGCGGCGATCCGCGCCGGGGCCGCGGCTCACGCGGGGGCCCCGACCGCGCCGGTGTGGCCGGCCGCGCGCGACGGCACGCCGTCCACGACGACCTCGACGGTGGCGAGCACCTCGGCGAGCCGGGCCCGCGCCTCCTCGGGGGAGGCGCCGGACACCACCACGTGCCCGTGCCGGCTCTTGGAGTCGCGGACCTCGGGGGCGGTGTCCCCGGGCCGCAGGCGGACGTTCAGCTCGTCGACGAAACCGAGCCGCTTCGCCTCCTCCACGCCGCGGACCTCGTCGACCCGGCCGGACGGGAAGGTGAAGAAGTGGACCAGGGCCGTCGCCGTCGGGGCGGGCACCTCGGTCGGCGTGCCCGCCATGCTCGCGAAGACCGCCCGCTCGACGTCCAGGCCGGTGGCCAGCTGGACGAGCCGCGGGATGCGGTCGCCGCCCAGGCGGGCCTGCGACTCCACGATGCGCGGGCCGCGCGCGGTCAGGATCACCTCGGTGTGCGCCGGGCCGAACCGGTAGCCGCAGGCCGTGAGGAAGTCCGTGGTCAGCCGCTCGATCGCCGCGCGGTCGCCGTCGGACAGCGGCGCCGGGTGGACGTGCCCGGCCTCCACGAACAGCGGCGGCGGGCCGAGCAGCTTCTCGGTGATGCCGACCACCTGGTGGCGGCCGTCCTCGCTCAGCGTCTCGACGCTGAACTCGGGGCCGCGCAGGTACTCCTCGACCAGGAACGGGCCGTCGTAGCCGTACTCGTCGACCAGCGCGGTCCACGCCGCCAGGTCCTCCGGGCCCTGCCACAGGAACACGCCGCGGCTGCCGGCGAGCGCGGAGGGCTTGACCACCACCGGGTGGCCGATCCGCTCGACCGCGCCCGGCACCTCCCGGCGGGTCGGCGCGGCCTCGAAGGCCACGGGGGAGAGGCCGCGCCCGGCCAGCAGGTCGCGCATCGCGTGCTTGTCGGCCAGGTAGCGCACCGCCGACGCCGGGTTGAGCTCCGCCCCCAGCTCCTCGGCCACCTCGTACGCGGTGACCATCGTCTCCTCGCGGCCGATGTGGTACACCACCGAGGCGCCCTGCTCCTTCGCCACCTCGCGGATGGTGCGGCCGAGTTGCTCGTGGTCCTCGAAGTCGGCGAGGACGAAGAAGTCCGCGAGCCCGCGCACGTCGTCCAGGTACCCGGGGGACTCCAGGCGGGCGTCCCAGATCGCACCGACCCAGTAGCCCTCGGCCTGCGCCTTCTGGACGAACTGGCGGTACGGCATCACCATCAGCAGGCGCGGCCTGCCGTCGGTCCCGCTGCTCAACGGGCACCGTCCCCGGCAGCGGTGGCAGCGGTGGCAGCGGTGGCAGCGGTGGCAGCGGTGGCAGCGGTGGCGGCGGGCGCGGCGGGCGTCGACGCGGCCTCGCGGTTGAGCAGGCTCAGGTAGCGCTCGCCTGTGTCGGGCAGCAGGGTGACGATCCGCTTGCCCCGGAACTCCGGACGGCTCGCGACGACGCTGCTCGCGTGCACGACCGCACCGGCCGAGACACCGACCATGAGACCGGCCCGCAGGGCGAGTTCACGGGTGGTGCGCAGCGCGTCCGCGTCCGCGACCGGGATCACCTCGTCGATGAGCTCGCGGTCCGTCGTCGGCGCGATGAACCCGCCGTTGAAGCCGGGGATGCAGTGCGTGCCCGGCTCGCCGCCCGACAGCAGCGGCGAACCCGCCGGCTCCACCGCCACGATCCGCACCGCGGGGTTCTTCTCCCGCAGGTACTTGCCGGTCCCGCTCAGCGTGCCGCCGGTGCCTACGCCGCACACGAACACGTCGACCCGGCCCTCGGTGTCGGCCCAGATCTCCGGACCGGTCGACTCGTAGTGCGCCCGGACGTTGTCCGCGTTGTCGTGCTGGCAGCAGAACCACGAGCCCGGCGTCTGCTCGTGCAGCTCCTGGGCCTTGTCCACCGCCGCCTGGTAGCCGCCGGTGTGCGGGGTGCGCACCACCTCGGCGCCCAGCGACCGCAGCATCGTCACCCGCTCCTGGGTGGCGTTGTCCGGCAGCACGATGACGCAGCGGTAGCCGCGGGCCGCCGCCAGCGCCGCCAGCGAGATGCCGGTGTTGCCCGACGTCGCCTCGATCACGGTGCCGTCGCCCGGGGTCAGCTCCCCGCGCTCCTCGGCGGCCTTGAGCATCGACAGCGCGGCGCGGTCCTTGCTGCTGGACCACGGGTTGAACAGCTCCAGCTTCGCGAGCACCGCCGCCCCGGCCGGGGCGCCGTCCACGATCCGGTCCAGCGGCAGCTCCAGCAGCGGCGTGCCGCCGATCAGGTCGACCAGCGACCGCGCGACCGGGCGCGCCGCGACCGGCTCGGTGCGGATGATGATCTCGCGGGCGGCGGCCTCGGCGGTGCGCGCCGCGAGCTGCGCGCTCTCGGCGATCACCAGGACGTGACCGGCGCGGTCGCCGTTGCGGCGCACCTCGTGCAGGACGTCGCCGGGCTTCGGCTTGACGACGACCTCCTCCACGCCGGGCTGCGCGGCGGCGCGGTCCTGGCCGCCGACGGACACGACCCGGCCGGCCGGGGCGGTCAGGTAGCGGATCGCGGCGCCGCCGACCGGCTTCGCCGGCACGACCTCGGCCGGCAGCGGCTCGCCCAGGTACTGGCGCGACACCAGCTCCAGCGAACGGATGCCGAGGGCGCGGTCGACCAGGTAGGTGATCTTCCCGCCGGCGGGCCGCGGGTTGATCTCCACGAGCTTCGGCCCGGACGGGGTCACCTTGATCTCGACGTGCGCCATGCCGAGGTCGAAGCCGACCGCGCGCAGGGACTCCACCGCGAGGTCGCCGATCGCGGCGACCGTCGCCTCCGGCAGGCTCGACGGGAAGCTGTGGCCCAGCTCGACGAAGTAGCCCTGGCCGGTCACCGACTTGTCGGTCACGCCGAGCACCACGAAGCGGTCGCCCTCGGCCAGCACCTCGACGCTGACCTCGGGGCCGGTGATGAACTCCTCGACCATCAGCTCGTGGTAGCGGCTCTGACCGCGGGTGTTCTCGACCCGCGACCGGATCAGCGCCACGTGCTCGGCCGCCTGCTCCGCCGTCTCCACCAGCCTCACGTCGGCGCTGCTGGTCTCGTCGGCCGGCTTCACCACGCACGGCAGGCCGATCTCGGCGGCGGCCGCGGCGGCCTCCTCCGGGGTCCGCACGGTGCGGAACGCGGGCATCGCCACGCCGAGTTCGGCACAGCGGCGGCGCATCAGCGCCTTGTTGCGGGCCGTCGCGACCCCGTCCACGCTCACCGTCGGCAGCCCGAGCAGGATCGCCACCTCGGCGGCCACGACCACGTCGTACTCGGCCAGCGTCAGGAACGCGTTGAACGGGTACTGCGCCGAGGCCGCGCGCACGTGGGGCATCAGCTCGTCGAGGACGTTCGTCTCGCAGTGCACGATCTCGTCGACGTACTTGTCGAAGTAGGCCGGGCCGCCCGGCACTTCGAGGTACCGGTCCAGGTCGCGGGTGAAGAAGGTCACGCGGCAGTCGAGTTCCTTGAGGATCTGCAGACCCTCGAAGCCGGAACCGGAGAGGTTGCTCTCCAGGACACCTACATGGATCACGTATGCCTCCGTTGGCATGCCGACCTGCGGTCCGGGGACCGGCGGTCGGGCTGACTTGCGGTCGGGCTGACTTGCGATGAATGGGGGGAGGGGGAGGGCCGGGCGGCCGATGGGGAGCGGGCCGGGCGCTCGGGCGGGCTACCAGTACCCGGACGTCGCCAGGGTGCGCAGCAGCTGGGAGGTCTCCTCGGTGGGCGGCCGCTGCGAGACCTTCGCCGCCGGGGCCATCACCCGCGCACCGGCCGGCACGTCGGCCAGCACGAGGGCGCCGGCACCGATCAGCGCGTCGTCCCCGACCGTGACCGGGCCGAGCACGATCGCGTTCGTGCCGATCACCACCCGGTCGCCGACCACCGGGTGGCGGCGGGCACCGGGCTTGCGCCAGGAGTCCCGCCAGAACCCGACCGCGCCGAGCGTCACCTGGTGGAAGATCGTCACGTCGTCGCCGATCACGGCGGTCTCACCGATCACGACCGCCGCACCGTGGTCGATGAACACCCGCCGGCCCAGCCGGGCCCCCGGGTGGATCTCGATGCCGCCGGTCACGGCGCGCGCCACGTACGCCAGCACGCGCGCCGTCTGCCGGTGCCCCCCGGTGTGGAGGACGTGCGCCGCCCGATGGGCCCACAGCGCCGGCAGGGCCGGGTGCAGGAGCGCCTCCTTCCGGGTGCGGATCGAAGGGTCCCGCTCGACGATCACGGCGAGGTCCTCCTTCGCCCTGGCGATCGTCCTACGCATGCCGTCCTCCGTCTGTCATGGCCTGCTCCCCGCTGCTCCGTCGGATGTGGTGGCCCGGCCCGGTGTCCGGTGTGGTGCCCGGTGTGGCGCCCGGTGTGGTGGACGGGCTCGGTGTCCGAGGTGGTGTCCGGTGTGATGGCCGGGCCCGGTGTCCGGTGTGACCGGTGTGGTGGCCGGGCCCGGCGTCCGGTGTGGTCGACGGGCTCAGTAGTTCGGGACCTTGACCAGCGTTCCGGTGCCCTCGACGATCTCCGGCAGGTAGACCCGCTCGTTCCAGGCCTCCTGCTCGACCGGCTCCAGGGCGATCGACACGGCGCCCTCGTCGACCGAGAACGCGGTCTTCACGGCGCTGGTGATCGCCTCGACCAGGTCGGAGATCTGCTGCGGGTCGAGATCGTTCGGGAAGTGCTTGATGTTGACGTGGGGCACGCCGGTGACCTTCCTCATGAGCCGTGCGGACTTGATCGCGGAGGTGAGTTCGTCGATTCCGCCGGAGCGGATCAGGCCGTAGTGGTCGGCCTTCAGCTGGGTGATCGTGGGGGCCTGCGCGGTCAGCGCGTAGCCCGAGTCGATGAACGAGGGCTGGTCCGCGTCCGCCCGGAACACCGTGACCGGCGCCGAGACGGTGCGCTCGGCCAGCTCCTCGGGGGCGTACTCGAACAGGAAGGTCCGCCACACCACGTCGGTGATCCGGCGCACCAGGTCGCGCTCCAGGTGCTCGAAGCGGCCGCAGACGAAGTCGACGAAGCTCGCCCCGTCGCGCGTCGCCGCGATGCACTCCTCCACCGCCGACTGCTCCAGGTTCCCGGAGAAGACGGAGTAGAGGATCGCGACGAACGTCGGGTCGGTGAAGCTGGCCGCCGCGTCGGCGGGCGCCTCCAGGTGCGCCTCCACCGGGGGCTTGCCAGGCGCCAGGAGGATCACCTCGTCGACCTGCTCGCCGGCGCGCTCCAGCTGGTAGGCCACCTCGAAGGCGACCCGGGCACCGAAGGAGTAGCCCCACAGCGTGTACGGGCCCTGCGGCTGGACCTCGCGGATCAGCTC
This sequence comes from Kitasatospora sp. NPDC059747, assembly GCF_042732955.1. Taxonomy (NCBI): domain Bacteria; kingdom Bacillati; phylum Actinomycetota; class Actinomycetes; order Kitasatosporales; family Streptomycetaceae; genus Kitasatospora; species Kitasatospora sp. NPDC059747. Next base: position 56,390 of record NZ_JBHWGV010000026.1, read on the forward strand.
GATGTCCCGGGCGACCATCTCGTCGAACGTCGGGTAGGCGGTCTCGCCGGCGTTGATGCCGTGGGCCTGCACGCCGAGGAACGGCGACGTCAGGCCGAGCCGGCTCGCCAGCAGGCGCAGGCTCATCGGGTAGCCGCCGAGCCCGGGCCAGCAGAACACCGGCCGGCGGCCCTCCTCCCCGGCACGCAGGCGCACCAGGCGCGACGACGCCGTCGACGGCTCGCGGTCCACCCGCCGGGCCAGCTCGGCGATGGTCGGCGCCTCGAACAGCACCTGCAGCGGCAGCCCCGCGCCGAGCTCCTTGTTGATCCGGCTGATCAGGTTGACCGCGGTCAGCGAGTGCCCGCCGGAGCCGAAGAAGTCGTCGCGGATCGAGACCCGCTCGTGCTTCAGCACCGTCCGCCACAGCGCCGCGATCGCCTCCTCGGTGGGCGTGCGCGGCAGCACCACCGGCGTATCGGTGTCGTCCACCGCCGCCTTGTCCAGCTCGCGCAGCGCCTGGTGGTCGACCTTGCCGTTCGGGGTGAGCGGGAAGGCGTTCAGCACGGTGACCCGGTTCGGCACCATGTACGGCGGCATCGCGTCGGCGAGGTTGTCCTTGACGATCTCGGCCGGCCCGCGCATGTGGACCGAGTCCTCCTTCATGCCCTCGCCGAGCCGCTGCTCCTCGCTGATGCGGCCGCCGACGGCGAAGTAGGAGGCGGTCTCCGCGCCGAGCCCGACGATCTCCGCGATGCGGCGGGCGGCCGACAGCGGGTTGCCGGTCTCCGAGCTGTAGCCGGAGGACATGAGGCCGAGGCCGACGTCGTTCATCTGCAGGCGCTGCAGCTCGCGGCCGAGGTCCGTGTAGCGCTGCCAGGGCTCGTCCGCGCGGCCGAGGATGCTGACCCCGAAGGCGGCGCGCTGGTACACCTCCTGGTTGATCGCGATGACGTGCTGCTTGCGCACCAGCTCGTCGGACACCTTGACCAGCTCGCCGTCCGCGTAGCGGTACTGGCCCGCGGGCAGGTCGGCGATCCGGCCGGGGTGGGCCTGCACGTAGAGCTCGACCGGGTCGGCGACGGCCGGGGCCGCGGCGCTCTCCACCTCGTAGGTGGCCAGGTAGTAGTCCTCGCCGGGGCAGCCCAGGAGGTCCTTGACGGCGGGCTCGCCGGCCCGGGCGGTGATCCGCAGGCCGTAGCCGGGCAGCACGTGGTCGAACAGGCCGACCATGTGACCGGCCTCGAACTGCAGGACCTCCTGGACGTTGTTGAGGTAGACCGCCTCGATGGCCGACCGGCTCCCGACGAAGTGGGCCTTCAGCCGCGGCTGCCCGGCGGGGGCCGGGGCGATGAGCACGAGGCTGTGGTCGACCGGGTGGAAGTAGTAGTAGCCCGGTTCGAGGCCCGCGACGCCCGACAGCTCCAGGTAGAGCTGGGTGGCGTACAGCGAACCCGGGGAGGCGTAGCCGTACTTGGGCAGCAGCCGCTCGGCGCTGGTGAACCGGCCGAAGTTGCGCAGCAGCGCGCCGAGTTCGGCCGGCGTGAGGGTGTCCGGCGTGCGGGGCGCGGACGCCGTCGCGCCGACCGGGCGGGCGAGCAGGTCCAGGACGTCGTCCCTGGTGACCTCGCCGCCCTCGTAGAAGCGATACGTCTTGCGGGCGAACGCGGTGCGTCGCTGCTCGGGCGTCTCCTGGCGACCCTCCAGCGCCACGGCCGGCAGGCCGGGCTCCTCGCGCACGCCGAGGCCGGCGAGCTGCGCCTTGAGCTGCACCTTGCTCTTCTTCGACTGGTGGTGGGCGCCGTGGTTGCCCTGGTCCATCAGCGAGGCCTGGTTGGGATCGAGTTCGATGAACGCGATGAGGTTGGCGCCGGTGCGCTGATCGTTGCGGACCAGGACGGCGGCCCGCTTCACCCAGTCGTGGGACTCGATGGACACCTTGATCTCGTCCAGCTCGACCCGGAAGCCGCGCAGCTTGACCTGGCTGTCGGTGCGGCCGAGGAACTGCACGGTGCCGTCGTCGTTCCAGCGGGTGAGGTCGCCGGTGCGGTACAGGCGGTCGTGGGCGGGGTCGTCGGAGAACGGGTTCGGGAGGAACCGTTCGGCGGTCAGGTCGTCGCGGTTCAGGTAGCCGCGGGCCACCTGGACGCCGGAGATGTACAGCTCGCCCGACTCGCCGGGCGCCACCGGCTTCCGGTCGTGGTCGAGGATGTGGAAGTCGAGGCCCCGCACCGGGTGCCCGATCGAGATGTGGTCCGGACCCTGGCGCACCGCGTCCCGGTCGACCGTGAGCGCCGAGGAGTTGATGGTGCACTCGCTCGGGCCGTACAGGTTGATCAGGTCGCAGTCCGGCAGCGCGTCGAAGACCTCGACCGCGAGGCTCTTGGTGAGTGCCTCGCCGCCGCTGAAGATCTGCGTCAGGGACGTGCAGTCCGGCAACCGGCCACTGTCCACCAGGGCCTGAATGAGCGTCGGGACACCCTGAATGGTCGTCACTTCGTGGGCGGTGATCAGGTCGAGCAGGCCGTTGGGGTCCGCGTAGACCCCGCGCTCGCTCATCACCACGCTCGCGCCGCAGGCGGGCGCGAGGATCTCCCACTGGGCCGCGTCGAAGCTCAGCGGCGTCTTCTGCAGCACCGTCCGGGTCCGGTCGAGGCCCTGCTCGTCGGCCATCCAGCGCATCTGGGCGACGATGCTGTGCTGCTCGACGCCGATGCCCTTCGGGTTGCCCGTGCTCCCGGAGGTGTAGATGACGTACGCGAGGTCGTCGCCCCGGGTGGGGCGGCGGGCTTCTGCGGCGGGGATGGCCGTGTCCGTGCCGGTCTCGTCCGTGCCGGTCTTGTTCGCGCCGGTCTTGTCCGGGCTGCCGAAAGCGCCGGCGGCCGCCTCGGCGAGGGTGATGATCCTCGTTTCCGGCGGTGCCATCGCGGCCAGTCTGGATGTCAGCGCCGCGTCGGCCAGGATGACCTTCGTGCGCGAGTCCACCACCATGTACCGAACGCGTTCGTCCGGATACTCGGGTGACAACGGCAGATATGCGGCGCCGGCGTGCAGCACGCCCCACACACTGGCCATCAGATCGACCGACGGTTCCATGTAGATGCCGACCGGCTCGTCCGGCCGTACGCCGAGTTGCCGCAGGTGGTCGGCGATGTGCTCGCTACGGTCGCTGAGCTGCTGGAAGGTCAGTCGATCGGTGCCGCAGGAAACGGCGGTCCGGTCGGGCTGGACGAGCGCGGCCGCGCGCAGCATGTTCGAAAGAGTCAATTCCTCGGACCCCGTGAATATCGCCATCATTCCTCGAATTCGTCATTCTTCGAGCACATAGCCGACAAGGGTGCATGCCAAATAAGGCCGACGTCATAAAATGCGGGCGCGGCCGACCGCCTGTTGTCGCGACGCACGGACCCGGCGAAGAGGGCATGCGAAAGCGCGCCAACAGGATGCCAAAAAAAGAATTACGTGGGCATGACACTAGCTCGAACAGTCGCGGTCGCTAAGGCAGTTCCCGTGACCGCGCGGCGTCCAGCTGCTGCTCAGGCTGAAACGGATCGCGTACAACAGAGGTTCGGACGCTCCCCCGCGCCCACTTCAAGACACAACACTACGCCTCCCCCTCGACAGTTGATGGCCGGCAAGTGAATAGTCGGATCCGTGGTGGTTGCATCCGCTATCCGGGCCGGTCAAACGTCCCCCGTCGGCCGTGACTATAAAACCGGAAGACTCGTGTTGTAAATCCCCGGAGACGCTCCGTGGTCGGCCTTGGCGGATCGCCCGTGTGCAGCTCAAGCCCGGCGAGCTGCGCGGATGCCGCGCCCGGGACGCCCCTGCGGTGGGTGTCTGCAGTGTGACCGTCCGGAGCCGTTTGCCATGGTCATGGGGGATGGCCGTCGGCCGCCGGGGATGGTCAGGGGCCCCTCCGGGGTGGTCGCGACGCGCCTTCCGCGCTGCGGAATCCTCTTACGCGCAGTCGTGATTCGATGACTTTCCGTCAGGATTTCACCGGCTCAAAAGCCCATGTGTGATCGTCGCCACATTCGTTGAATGGTGGCCGATCCATCCGGGTGGCCCCGCATTGCCTTGGCGGTTTCTTGATGGCCGTGATGATTGCGCCATGCTGATTGCCGTGGAGGCAAGTGCCGGCGGGGTGTCGGCGGGCTATCCGGTGGGCCGGATTGACTGCCGGTCAGATGTTGAGCATGTACATGCTTGATCCTGCCCTGGAGGGGAGGGATTCACCCAATGTTGGTCTGGCGCAACAGTTTTGAAACGCAGTCGGGTGGAGGGTGCTGGGGTGGCGGCGATGGCGGGGGCGATGGCGGGGGCGGGGGCGGGGGCGATGGCGATGCTGGGGGCGATGGCGGTGATGGTGGCGGCGATGGCGCGGGAGGGGGCGGTGCTGGGGTGGCGGGTGGTGCCGCGGTGGCGGGTGGCGCCGGGGAGGGTGCCGCCCTCTGCTCGCTGGCCTGCCCTGCCGCCGCTCGCGAACGGGGAGTGTTCGCCGTGGCGCGCGGGAGTGGGCGAGAGGTCGCGAGGCTCCGGGGCGGTGGCGGTGGCGGCTGCGGGGGCGGTGGCCGTGAGGGCGGGGGCGGTGAGGGCTGCTGGGTGAAGGGGGTGGGTGTCGGCGCGTGTCGGCTTGAACGCCGGAGGTCGCTGAGACCCGATCACCGCCATCCCTCCTCGCCCTTGTGGCACTGTCGCTATTGCAAGTTACTCGCAATAGCGAGTTGGGTGCAATCGTTGACCCCTCGATGGAGGGTGTCGATGCGGGGTGTGCTCGCTCCTGCCGTGCTCGGTGTGCGCGACGGTGCTGTGGTGCCGCGGTGCTGTGGTGCCGTAATGGTGTGCGGCGGTGCCGTGCGGGACGGAGTGCGATGGACGTGGGACGCGCTGGCGCGAGGTGGGGGCCCGCCGGGTGCGGCGGCGCTTGGCGCGGATGCGGCCCGTGTCGGCGGCGAGCGCGTCGAGGTGTCTGGCGGTGCGCGGCGGTGTGCGGCGGTCGGAGATGTGGGGCGCGGCGCTGCGACGGTGCGGTGCCGTGGTGTGCGGTGGTGCGTGACGCGAGCGCGGCCCGTACGAGGTCGACGGGCGGCGGGTGCAGCGGCGGTGCGGCGTGCGGCGGTGCGGCGTACAGGGTGCGGTGCGGCCTTCAGTGACGCTCGGCGCGGGTGTGGTCCGCGTGGGGCCGGCGTACGACGGCCGGGGCGGTGGTCCGGGTCGGCTCGTGCGTACGTTTTCGCCTGCGGGATGGCAGGGCGCGGCGGCGCTTGGCGCGGTGAGCGCCGGAAGGGCCGCCCGGGGCGGTATGGGTCGAACGGTGTGGAACCGGCGCCTCCGCCGACGGCGCAGGTTAGGCGCACTCTCGGCGGACGGGGCCGCGACCGCTCGCCGGTGAGGCGATGGGGCCGGGCCGTTGGCTCAGGTTAGGGACCGGTGGTCCGGTCGTCAACGGAATTGACGGAAACGCGGCAGAAAAATATGACGTGGCATCAACTTGCCTCAGGGGTTGCGCGACTGGCGGCCGAGCGCTGCTCGACGTAGGCGAGCCGGTCGGCGAACACCCGGGCCGCGTCCGGGGTGAGCGTCCGCAGGGCGACGAGCGCGGCGAACACGACGTCGCAGAGCTCGTGCTGGACGTCCTCCCAGCCGTGGGTGACCCCCTTGCGCGGGTTCTGGCCGGTGGCGCCGATCACCGCGGCCCCGACCTCGCCGACCTCCTCGGAGACCTTGAGGATCCGCAGCAGGCGCTCCTCCTGGGGCGACTGCGTGCCGTTCGCGTCGAGCCAGGCGACCAGGTGGTCGACGCTCTCCCAGATCCTGCTGTCCATGCGGCGCTGCTCCCGTCGCTCCCGTGCGGTGTCGTTGGTGCTGCCACCGTACGGGAGCGGCGGAGCGCCACCCGGGCTGCGGGCCGTCAGCGGTCGCTGATCTTCACGTGGCGGATGTCCACCGGCAGGGTGGGGTAGCCGTCGCCGGGCCCGTTCTGGTCGTCCTCGCCGCCCGCGGCGATCTTCTGCAGGACGTCCAGGCCCGCGGTGACCCGGCCGAACGGGGTGTAGGCGGGGGAGAGCTTGGTGTCCTTCCAGACGAAGAAGAACTGGCTGCCGTTGGTGTTCGGCCCGGCGTTGGCCATGGCCACGGTGCCGGCCGGGTAGGTGGCGCCGGTCAGGTTCTCGTCGGGGAAGGAGTAGCCGGGGCCGCCGCTGCCCGTTCCGGTCGGGTCGCCGCACTGGAGGACGTAGATCCGCTGGGTGGTGAGACGGTGGCAATGGGTGCCGTCGAAGTAGTCGTTCTCGGCCAGGAACCGGAACGAGAATGTGGTGCAGGGGGCCTTGTCGGTCAGCGCCTCGAAGGTGATCCGGCCCTGGTTGGTCCGCAGGGTCGCGCTGTAGGGCTCGGCGGCCTCCTCGGGGTCGAAGGCCGGGATGCCCTTGAAGTTGTCGGCCGGAACGGCCGGGGTGTAGGTGCAGGCGGCGCTCGGGGCCGGCGAGGGGGTGTCCGCCACGGCGGTGCCGGTGCTCGCGACGAGCGGGAGGACGGTGGCGGCGGCGACCAGCGCCCACTGCTTGCTCTTCACGTGACGGGCCTTCCGGGGGGTGGTGGACGGCAGGATTGTCATGGAGGCATCATCCACGGGCCGGTGGGGTTCCGGTAGGGGGCGGTGTGGCTCCGGTTTCGGTGGCGGCTGCTGCGCCGACACGGTGCTGGTGCGGCGTCAATTTTCATTCGGGGTTTGATGGTTGGTCGCTGGCGGATCGACGGTCGGGGGCGCGGCGGTGTGGGGCGCGGTGCTGTGGGGCGCGGTGGTGTGGGGCGTCACGGTTCGGGTTGCGGTGGCGCGGGGCGTTGCGGTTCGGCTCGCGAGGGCGGGGGCGGCCGCGAACAAGCCGGCGCGGGCCGCCAGGGCGGCGGCGTCTGCGGCCCGCTCGGCGGTGAGGGCGTCGAGCGGCTCGCCGGTGACGAACAGGCGGTAGTAGAGCGGGGCGGTCGCCGCCCGGGCCACCTCGGCACCGTCCGTGCCGGCGGGCAACTCGCCCCTGGTGACGGCTCGTTCGGCCACCTCGGCGGCCTGTTCGTGGCGGGCCGCGAAGAAGGCGCGGAGGGCGGCTGCCCCGGTGTCGGAGCGCTGGGCGGCCGCGATCAGCGCCGTGGGGGTCGGGCCGAGCTCGGGGTCGGTGAAGACGGCGAACACCTCATGGGTGATCCGGCGGAGGTCCTCGCCGAGGTCCCCGGTGTCCGGCAGGGGCCAGGGCTGGTCGGCGGAGGCGGTCAGGGCGTCCGCGACCAGTCCGTCCACTCCGCTCCAGCGCCGGTAGAGGGTCGCCTTGTGGACGCCGGAGCGGGCTGCGACCGCCTCGACGGTGAGGCCGTCGTACCCCTTCTCGGTGACCTCGGCCAGCAGGGCCGCGACCACGTCGGCCCGCACCCGGGCGCTCCGGCCGCCGGGGCGGGCGGCCGGCGCGCGCAGGGTCGCACTGTCCGAGGCCGGGGTTGGGGTCTCGGGAATCTCGCTCAAAGTCGACTCCAGTCGCGTTAATGCTTGCCGGGCCGGTGTGGCCGTGCCATGCTCATCGTAATGCGACAGGAGTCGCATTACGAGAGGAGCTCACATGCCCGCCGTGACCGCCCCCGACCCGACCGCCCTCCACCCCCTCCCCGGCCACGACCGCGTCGTTCTGCTGCGCCCCCTCGTCAAGGACCCCAGGATCGAGGTCGGCGAGTACACCTACTTCGACGACCCCGACGAAGCCACCCGCTTCGAGGAACGCAACGTCCTCTACTCCTACGGACCGAACGCCTGGTGATCGGCAAGTACTGCGCCCTCGCCACCGGCACCCGCTTCCTCATGGCCGGCGCCGCCCACCCGGACATCGGCGTCTCCACCTTCCCGTTCACGATGTTCGGCGGCAGCTGGACCGAGCAGACCCTCGACATCGTCACCGCCCTCCCCAGCCGGGGTGACACCCATGTCGGCAACGACGTCTGGTTCGGCTACGGTGCCACCGTCCTGCCTGGCGTGCGCATCGGCGACGGAGCGATCATCGCCGCCGGAGCCCTCGTCACCTCCGACGTCGACCCCTACACCGTCGTCGGCGGCGACCCCGCCCGCCCGATCCGCCGCCGCTTCCCCGACGCCGACATCGAGCTCCTCCTGCGCGCGGCCTGGTGGGACTGGCCCGTCGACCTCGTCACCGCACACGTGCGCACCATCATGTCCGGCACACCGGCCGACATCGCCGCGATCGCCGAGGACCGCGGCCTGCTCGCAGCCTGACCCGCGGCCCGGCTCCCCCTGCTCACCGGCGGCGGACTCCGCCCACCCGCCCTCAGTGGCGTCCCGGTGCTCGGCGCAGCCGCCGTCGGCTCCGCGTACGTGCCGGCGATGGTCCGCTCCCGGGCCGTCCGGAACACCGACGCGCTGGCCGTGACCTGGGGGCAACCCGCCACCGCCACCGGGGTGTTCGCAGTGGCCGCGCTGTCCGTCGGCCCCGCGCCGTGGACCGTCGCCGCCTCGTACGGGTCGGCCCGGTGGGCCTGGCTGCTGCATCTGTCCTTGTTCTGCACGTTGTTCTCCTTCTTCGTCCAGATGTGGGCCGCGCGGGCCACATCGTCGTCCTGGGGGAGCCTGCTGCTTGGCACCCAATTGCTCTGGGCCGCCGTCTTCGGTATCACCACTGCCGGGAACCGGATGGGCCCGCTCGCACCCTTCGGCGGAGTCCTGGTGCACGGGGCGACCGAGTGGGGCCGGCGCACCGCCCTCGTGCCGCGCCCGGCCGCGGGGGAGAGGGAGGGAGCGCCCGACGCGGCGGCGCCGAGCCCGGAACCGGCCCGGGTCTGACCCGCTGCCCGCGTCACCGGTGCCGCACCGTCCGGCGGGCGTAGTCGATGGCGACCGCGCCGAGCAACGGGCCCCACGCGACCAGGGGCAGATAGGCGAGCGTCATCACGACGGCGGCGACGCCGTGCGGCGAATCCGCCTCGGCCAGGTTCCGCGCCCACCCGCCGAACAGCGCCGTCGCCCCCAGATCGGTGAGTATCGCCGAACCCAGCAGGGTCGGCACGACGGCGGCGAGCGGCCGGACCCGGCGGCCGCCCAGCAGCGGAACCCACCTGGGCACCACCAACCCCCAGGGCCGGACCAGGCCCAGGGTCAGGAAGGCCAGCGCCTCGGCCAGGAGGCTCAGCACCACGCAGTAGACCGTGCCCCAACCCGGCTGGTGCGCGTCGAACGCCGCGGCCGTCGCACCGCTGAAGCCGACCGGGGCGCCGAAACCGAAGGCGATCCGCCACAACCCCGAGGGGACGGTGGAGAGGACGGCGGCCTTGGCGGCGAACCGGGCCCAGCGCGGGGCGGGCGGGACGTCCGGGGCGGCGACCGGAGCCCGGTGGGCGGTGCTGCGGGCGTTGATCACGAGCTTCGACACGAGGGTGCCTCCCTTCGGCACCGACCCCCGTGGCCGGTGCGACGACTCAAGACTGGAGGCCCGCCAGGGGTCCGCAACAGCTGCCGATCGGCAGGTTCTCCCTGCTCAACCGGCCTGCGAAATATGCCGATCGGCACAGGCGCACCGCCTCGGCGGCGTCGTAATGTGACGGCAGTCGAAGAGCCGAGGAGAGGTGGTGACGATGACTCAGATCCTGTCCGGGGTCGTCCTGGTCCTGGCACTGCCGGCCTGGGCGGCGCGGGGGCGGTACGGGGCCGCGGCCGTGACCATGGCACTCGGAGCGGCGTCGCTCGTGGTCACGTTCGCCGTCTGGCTCCTCGGCCGGTGGGCGGAGGGCGATCGCTGGGCCGGGCTGGCCGGCCTGGTCGAACTGGCCGTCCTGCTCCTGGCGGTGGTCGTCGGCCTGCGCACCGAGGACGGGCCGCGCTGCGCGGTCGCGGCCTGGACGGCCTGCGGCGCCGTCGCTCTCTGGCTGACCCGTTTCGCGTTCCTCGAAGGCCCGGGGGACGTGCTCACGGTCTTCGGCTTCGGCTCGATGCTCTCGCTGCCGGCCGTCCTGATCGGGCTCTACCTGCGGGGCCTGGACGAGGGACGCGCCAACGCGGTGGTCGAGGCCAGGCGCGCCCAGCGGCTCGAACTGGCCCACGACCTCCACGACTTCGTGGCGCACGACGTCAGCGGCATGGTCGCCCAGGCCCAGGCCGGGGCGTACCTGGCCGGGATCGATCCGGCCCGGGCGGCCGAGATGTTCCAGCGAATAGAGCAGGCCGGGCAGCGGGCCCTGGCCTCGCTGGACCGGACGGTGCAGCTGCTGCGCAGCGAGGAGGGAGGCGGCCGGGCCCCGCAGCCCGGACTCCTCGAACTCGCCGAGGTGGCCGCGCGGTTCACCGCGACGGGCGGCGCCGAGGTCACGCTGGAGCTGCCGGAGGAGCCGGTGCCGCGCGAGGTGGAGGGCACCGTCCACCGGATCGTGGTCGAGTCCCTGACCAATGTCCGGCGACATGCTCCGGCCGCGCGGGCGGTCGAGGTGCGGGCCCGCCGTACCGGTGGACGGCTGGAGCTGACGGTGACCAACGACGGCCGGAACCCGGGCCAGGCCGGGCGGCCGCGCCGCGGCGGCGGCAGCGGACTGCCGGGGCTGGTGGCCCGGGTCGAGGCTCTCGGCGGCTCGCTGGAAGCGGGCCCGCACGAGACGGAGAGCTGGCGGGTGACGGCGGTGCTGCCGCTGGAGGAAGCCGGCACGGGGCCGGCGTGATCGTGGAGACCGACGCGGGTCGGCAACGGGGAGGTACGGGAATGGGCAGTAGCGCAGGGCCGGTCCGGATCCTGATCGCGGACGACCAGGCGGATGTCCGGAGCGCGTTCCGGATGATCCTGGACGTGCAGCCGGACATGGTGGTGGTGGCGGAGGCCGCGGACGGCGCCGCAGCGGTGGCGGAGGCACGGAGGCTGCGACCGGACGTGGTGCTCGCGGACATCCGGATGCCGAAGCTCGACGGGCTGGAGGTGACCCGGCAGCTGGCCGACGAGTGCAAGGTGATCGTGGTGACCACCTTCGACCTGGACGACTACGTGCACACGGCACTGCGGTACGGGGCGGCCGGGTTCCTGCTGAAGCGCTCGGGGCCGGTGCTGCTGATCGAGGCGGTGCGGGCCGCGATGGCCGGGGACGCGTTGATCAGCCCACAGATCACCGTCCGACTCCTGAAGCACATGGCGCTTCCGGGCGCGGAGCCGAAGCCGGGCCCGGGCGCCGCGGCCGCTGCGGCGGCACTGACGACGGTCGGCCCGGCCGAGGAACTGACCACGAGGGAAAGGGAGATCGCGGAACTGGTGGCGGACGGTGCGACGAATGCCGAGATCGGAGCAGGACTGTTCATTTCACCGGGCACGGTGAAGAACCACCTCGCCAACATCCAGCGCAAGCTCGATGCTCGTAACCGGGTGGGCATCGCGGCGTGGGTCTGGGAACAGGCAGCCGGCATCCGGTAGCCGGGGCCAGAGGCAGAGGCAGAGGCAGAGGCAGAGGCGAGAGCGCAAGGGCGCGAGGGCCCGAGGGCGCAAGGGCGAGCGGGGCACGGGAGCGCGGGACGCGGGCCCGGGGCAGAGGGAGCGCGCGGAGGTCGGGGTGCCGCGGGGGGGGGGGGGGGGCGCGCCCCCCCCGGCCGCGACGCGGGTCGGGCGGGCGGGCGGGCGCGGCGCCGGCGCGGCC
>NZ_JBHWGV010000026.1:68036-92891 GCF_042732955.1 Kitasatospora sp. NPDC059747
CGCTGGGCCAGGCATGGCCCAGCGCGAAACGGGCGAGGGTTGGGCGGGCGGCGGGCGGCGGGCGGCGGGCGGCGGGCGGGGTGGGGGGAGGGGGAGGGGGAGGGGGAAGCCCCAAGAAGGCATTCGCGCGCTTGTGAACGAAGGGTCAAGCGAGCGTTCACCCCCCGGCCACCCCTGCGAGTGAGCCGCTATAACACGTCAACATGGCGCCCGGAAATTTGCCTCTGCCGGAGCATAGTTGATATAGGAGCGAGGCTCTGACCTGCCGCTTCACAAGTAAATGCGACTGGTTGTGACCATTTGACTGCTTTGCGTTGACAAAACTGGGCATGTTCGCATTCACCCTCATTCCAGGGGTGTCGTAGATCACAAAGATCCCGGCGAACTGCGTGTCGCAGATCACAAGCCGACAGGCATAGGATGCGCTCGTTCCAGGCTTTGTGAACTGCCTCACATGAGGTGGATCTCGGGAACTGGAGCGCGGGTTCACCTCAGCGTGACCCGCCGGTTCCGATCTGCAGTCAAGGACGACTGGACGGAGGGAGCGGGGGCTATGAATGCCTACGCGCCGATCCTCGTACTCGGTGCCATCGCGGCGGCGTTCGCGGTCGGCTCCGTCGTGATGGCCTCACTCACCGGCCCCAAGCGCTACAACCGGGCCAAGTTGGAGGCGTACGAGTGCGGCATCGAGCCGACCCCGCAGCCCGTGGGCGGCGGTCGGTTCCCGATCAAGTACTACCTGACGGCGATGCTCTTCATCGTCTTCGACATCGAGATCGTCTTCCTCTACCCGTGGGCGGTGACGTTCGACGCCCTCGGGATCTTCGGACTGGTCGAGATGCTCCTGTTCATCGCCACCGTCTTCGTCGCCTACGCCTACGTGTGGCGGCGCGGCGGCCTGGAGTGGGACTGAGCGCGGGCCCGCCCCCCCGTCGGCGGTCCGCCGGGCGTCCTCGCGACCCCTTGTGAACGAGCGGACAAGCTCCGTCGGACGAACGACCTCCGCCGAGCGGACGAGCCAGAACCGGCCGATGAACCACCGGACTTGAGGCATTGAGAGGGATCTGATGGGAATCGAGGAGAAGCTGCCGAGCGGCTTTCTGCTCACGACCGTGGAGGCGGCCGCGGGCTGGGTGCGCAAGGCGTCATTGTTCCCGGCCACCTTCGGCCTGGCCTGCTGCGCGATCGAGATGATGACCACCGGCGCCGGCCGCTACGACCTGGCCCGGTTCGGCATGGAGGTCTTCCGCGGCTCCCCGCGGCAGGCCGATCTGATGATCGTCGCGGGCCGGGTGAGCCAGAAGATGGCCCCGGTGCTGCGCCAGGTGTACGACCAGATGCCCAACCCGAAGTGGGTCATCTCGATGGGCGTCTGCGCCTCCTCCGGCGGGATGTTCAACAACTACGCGATCGTGCAGGGCGTCGACCACATCGTCCCGGTGGACATCTACCTGCCCGGTTGTCCGCCGCGCCCGGAGATGCTGCTGGACGCGATCCTGAAGCTGCACGACAAGATCCAGCACGAGCCGCTGGGTGTGAACCGCCGCCGGGCCGAGGAGCTCGGCGAGGCGCTCGCCCTGCAGGCCACCCCCGTCAGCGAGATGGGAGGGCAGCTGCGATGAACGACCAGGTACCCGAGACCCGCCGCGAGCAGCCGGTACGCGAGATCCCGGTCGAGGTGGTCGGCCGCCGCCAGGGCATGTTCGGCGCCCAGGGCAGCGGCGACACGTCCGGCTTCGGCGGCCTCGCCGCTCCGGTGGTGCTGCCCGGTCCGAGCGAACGCCCGTACGGGGGCTGGTTCGACGAGGTCGCCGACGAGCTGGAGGGCGCCCTGGAGGAGCAGGGCCTGGACCCGGTGGACGTGATCGAGAAGACGGTCGTCGACCGCGGCGAGCTGACCTTCCACGTCGAGCGCGAGCACCTCCTGCGCACGGTCCGGGTCCTGCGCGACGACCCGGCGCTGCGCTTCGAGCTGTGCCTCGGCGTGAGCGGCGTGCACTACCCCGGCGACAAGGGCCGCGAGCTGCACGCGGTCTACCACCTGCGCTCGATCACCCACGGCCGGCTGATCCGGCTGGAGGTCACCGCGCCGGACGCCGACCCGCACGTCCCGTCGGTGGTGAGCGTCTACCCGACGAACGACTGGCACGAGCGCGAGGCCTACGACTTCTTCGGCCTGGTCTTCGACGGCCACCCGGCGCTGACCCGGATCATGATGCCCGACGACTGGCTGGGCCACCCGCAGCGCAAGGACTACCCGCTCGGCGGCATCCCCGTCGAGTACAAGGGTGCCCAGATCCCGGCGCCCGACCAGCGGAGGTCGTACAGCTGATGAGCACTCAGCACCACGAAGAGGCCCGCGAAGAGGCCCGCGAAGAGGCCCACGGAGAAGCCCGCAAGGAAGCCCACGGAGAAACCTCCGAGGCAGCCCACGCCGGGGCCCGCGAGACCACCGAGGGCCGCGTCTTCACCGTCACCGGCGGCGACTGGGGCGAGGTCGTCGAGGCGGTCGGCCGGGCCGACGACGAACGCATCATCGTCAACATGGGCCCCCAGCACCCGTCCACGCACGGTGTGCTGCGGCTGATCCTGGAGATCGACGGCGAGACGGTGAAGGAGGCCCGCTGCGGCATCGGCTACCTCCACACCGGCATCGAGAAGAACATGGAGTTCCGCAGCTGGGTCCAGGGCACCACCTTCGTGACCCGGATGGACTACCTGACGCCGCTGTTCAACGAGACCGCCTACTGCCTCGCGGTGGAGAAGCTGCTCGGCATCACCGCGGACGTCCCGGACCGGGCGAGCGTCATCCGCGTGATGATGATGGAGCTGAACCGGATCGCCTCGCACCTGGTCTGCCTCGCCACCGGTGGCATGGAGATCGGCTCCACCACCCTGATGATCTACGGCTTCCGCGACCGCGAGCTGATCCTGGACGTCTTCGAGCTGGTCACCGGCCTGCGCATGAACCACGCGTACGTGCGCCCCGGCGGCCTCGCCCAGGACCTGCCGCCCGGCGCCGTCGACCAGATCCGCGAGGCGGTCAAGCTGCTGCGCTCCCGGATGCACGAGTACGACAAACTGGCGACCGGCAACCCGGTGTTCAAGGCGCGCCTGGTGGACGTCGGCTTTCTGGACCTGCCCGGCTGCCTGGCCCTCGGCGCCACCGGCCCGATCCTGCGCGCCACGGGCCTGCCGCACGACCTGCGCAAGACCGACCCGTACTGCGGCTACGAGGACTACGACTTCGAGGTGGCGGTCGCGGACACCGCCGACTCCTACGGCCGCTTCCTGATCCGCCTGGAGGAGATGCGCCAGTCGCTGCGGATCGTCGACCAGTGCCTGGAGCGGCTGCGCCCGGGCCCGGTCATGGTGGCCGACAAGAAGATCGCCTGGCCGGCCCAACTGGCGGTCGGCCCGGACGGGATGGGCAACTCGCTCGACCACATCCGCAAGATCATGGGCACCTCGATGGAGGCCCTGATCCACCACTTCAAGCTGGTCACCGAGGGCTTCCGGGTCCCGGTCGGCCAGGCGTACGCGGCGGTCGAGTCGCCGAAGGGCGAGCTGGGCGTGCACGTGGTCAGCGACGGCGGGACGCGCCCGTACCGGGTCCACTTCAGGGACCCGTCGTTCACCAATCTGCAGTCGATGGCGGCGATGTGCGAGGGCGGCCAGGTCGCCGACGTGATCGTCGCGGTGGCCGGGATCGACCCGGTGATGGGAGGCGTGGACCGGTGACCAATGTCGAGCTCGGACTGCCGGCGCTGCCGGCGAAGCCGTACCCCGAGGAGGTGCGCGCCCGGCTGGCCGCGGACGCCGCGGAGCTGATCGGCCGCTACCCGGTGGCCCGTTCGGCGCTGCTGCCGCTGTTGCACCTGGTGCAGGCCGAGGAGGGCTTCGTCAGCCCGACCGGCATCCGGTTCTGCGCCGAGCAGCTGGACCTGACGACCGCCGAGGTCACCGCGGTCGCCACGTTCTACACGATGTACCGGCGGCGCCCGGCCGGGAAGTACCACGTCGGGGTGTGCACCAACACGCTGTGCGCGGTGCTCGGCGGCGACCAGATCTTCGACGAGCTCCAGGAGCACCTGGGCATCCGCAACAACGAGACGACCGCGGACGGCGAGGTCTCGATCGAGCACATCGAGTGCAACGCGGCCTGCGACTACGCGCCCGTGGTGATGGTCAACTGGGAGTTCTTCGACGACCAGACCCCGGAGAGCGCCCGGCGGCTGGTGGACGACCTGCGCGCGGGCCGCGAGGTCAGGCCCACCCGCGGCGCCCGGCTGTGCGGTTTCAAGGAGACGGCCCGCATCCTGGCGGGCTTCCCCGACGAGCGCCCGGGCGCCAACGACGAGTCCGGCGCCGGCGGGGCGCCGTCGCTGGTGGGTCTGCGCCTGGCGAGGGGCGAGGCCCTGCCCGGCAACGGCGGCACCAGGGTCGTCTCCCCGCGCCACGAGGAGCCCGAGCGCAACGACCCCGACCACCCGGAGGCCGGCCACGGCGACTCCGGCCACGGCGACCCCGACCGCGGCGACCCGGGCCACGGCGACCCCGACCGCAACCACCCCGGCCAGGAAGGGACCGAAGCGTGATGACCTCCGCCGAGCCGGCCGAGAAGCTGCTCACCCCCGTCCTGTCGGCCTCCTGGGACGACAGCCGCCCGTGGACGCTCGCCACCTACCGCCGCCACCACGGCTACGAGGGCCTGAAGGCCGCCCTCGCGATGCCGCCGGACGACGTGATCGCCCTGGTCAAGGACTCCGGCCTGCGCGGCCGCGGCGGCGCCGGCTTCCCGACCGGCATGAAGTGGCAGTTCATCCCGCAGAACGACGGCAAGCCGCACTACCTGGTGGTGAACGCGGACGAGTCGGAGCCGGGCACCTGCAAGGACATCCCGCTGCTGTTCGCGAACCCGCACTCGCTCATCGAGGGCATGATCATCGCGTCCTACGCGATCCGCTGCGACCACGCGTTCATCTACCTGCGCGGCGAGGTCGTGCCGGTGCTGCGGCGCCTGCACGCGGCGGTGGCCGAGGCGTACGGGGCGGGGCTGTTGGGCCGCGACATCATGGGCTCGGGCGTGAACCTCGACATCACCGTGCACGCGGGCGCCGGCGCCTACATCTGCGGCGAGGAGACGGCCCTGCTGGACTCGCTGGAGGGCCGCCGCGGCCAGCCGCGCCTGCGCCCGCCGTTCCCGGCGATCGCGGGCCTGTACGCGTGCCCGACGGTGGTCAACAACGTGGAGTCGATCGCCTCGGTGCCGCCGATCCTGGCCCGGGGCAAGGAGTGGTTCAAGGGCCTGGGCACCGAGAAGTCCCCGGGCTTCACGCTCTACTCGCTGTCCGGCCACGTGACCAACCCGGGCCAGTACGAGGCGCCGCTGGGCGTCACGCTGCGCCAGCTGCTGGACCTGAGCGGGGGGATCCGCGCGGGGCACCGGCTGAAGTTCTGGACGCCGGGCGGCTCGTCGACCCCGATGTTCACCGACGAGCACCTGGACGTCCCGCTGGACTACGAGGGCGTCGGAGCGGCCGGGTCGATGCTCGGCACGAAGGCGCTGCAGGTGTTCGACGAGACGACCTGCGTGGTGCGGGCCGTCACCCGCTGGACCGAGTTCTACGCGCACGAGTCGTGCGGCAAGTGCACGCCGTGCCGCGAAGGCACCTACTGGCTCGTCCAGTTGCTCAAGCGGATCGAGGCCGGCGAGGGCGTCGAGGGGGACCTGGAGAAGCTCCTCGACATCGCCGACAACATCAACGGCAAGTCGTTCTGCGCCCTGGGCGACGGCGCGGCGAGCCCGATCGTGTCCTCGCTCCAGCACTTCCGGGCCGAGTACGAGCGGCACCTGGCCGAGCGCCGCTGCCCGTTCGACCCGGCCGCGTCCACCGTCTGGGCCGACGGCCCCCGCCCCGGCCACCAGTCCGCCACCGAGAGGGAGGTGCACGCGTGACGATCACGGAGCCGACCGCCTCCGACACGGCGGTCGAACTGGTCACGCTCACCATCGACGGCGTCGAAGTGCAGGTCCCCAAGGGGACGTTGGTGATCCGGGCGGCCGAGACGATCGGCACCCAGATCCCGCGCTTCTGCGACCATCCGCTGCTGGATCCGGCCGGCGCGTGCCGGCAGTGCATCGTGGAGATCGAGGGCCAGCGCAAGCCGGTGGCCTCCTGCACGATCCCGGTGGCCGAGGGCATGGTGGTGCGCACGCAGCTGAGTTCGCCGGTGGCGGAGAAGGCGCAGCGCGGCGTGATGGAGCTGTTGCTGATCAACCATCCGCTGGACTGCCCGGTATGTGACAAGGGTGGCGAGTGCCCCTTGCAGAACCAGGCGATGAGCAGCGGCGCGGCGGACTCCCGCTTTGAAGGGATGAAGCGGACGTACGCGAAGCCGCTGCCGATCAGCAGCCAGGTGCTGCTGGACCGGGAGCGCTGCGTCCTGTGCGCCCGCTGCACGCGTTTCTCGCAGCAGATCGCGGGTGATCCGTTCATCGATCTGGTGGAGCGCGGTGCGCTGCAGCAGGTGGGGACGGGCCAGGGGGACGACTTCGAGTCGTACTTCTCGGGGAACACGATCCAGATCTGTCCGGTGGGGGCGCTGACGTCGGCGGCTTATCGTTTCCGCTCGCGTCCGTTCGACCTGGTGTCGTCGCCGAGTGTGTGCGAGCACTGTTCGGCGGGGTGCGCGCAGCGCACCGATCACCGTCGGGGCAAGGTGCTGCGCCGGCTGGCGGGTGAGGACCCGGCGGTGAACGAGGAGTGGAACTGCGACAAGGGCCGGTTCGCGTTCCGGTACGCGCAGCTGCGGGACCGGTTGTCGACGCCGCTGGTGCGGGTGGACGGCGAGTTGGTGGCGGCGTCGTGGCCGGAGGCGCTGGCGCGGGCGGCCGAGGGTCTGCGCGGTGCGCGGGCGGGTGTGCTGGCCGGTGGCCGGGTGACGGTCGAGGACGCGTACGGCTACGCGAAGTTCGCGCGTGTGGTGCTGGGTACGAACGACGTGGACTTCCGGGTGCGTCCGCACAGTGGTGAGGAGGCGGATTTCCTGGCCGCGGCCGTCGCCGGGCGTGGTGTGGACGTGGACGGCGGGGGCGTCACGTACGAGCAGTTGGAGCAGGCGCCGGTGGTGCTGCTGGCGGGTCTGGAGCCGGAGGAGGAGTCGCCGATCGTCTTCCTGCGGTTGCGGAAGGCGAGTCGCGCCAAGGGCTTGAAGGTGTACTCGGTGGCGGCGTTCGCGTCGCGGGGGCTGGCGAAGCTGCGTGGTGTGCTGCTGCCGGCGGCGCCGGGGACGGAGCCGGAGTGGTTCGGGGCGCTGGCGGCGGACGAGCCGTTGAGCGACGAGGCGGGGCAGGCGGCGGAGTTGTTGCGCCGGCCGGGTGCGGTGGTGCTGGTGGGTGAGCGGTTGGCCGCGATCCCGGGGGCGCTGACGTCGGTGCTGCGGCTGTCGCACGCGACGGGGGCGCGGATCGCCTGGGTGCCGCGCCGGGCCGGTGAGCGGGGTGCGGTGGAGGCGGGCGCGCTGCCGGGGCTGTTGCCCGGTGGGCGTCCGGTGGCCGCTCCGGCGGCGCGGGCGCAGGCGGCGGCGTTGTGGGGTGTGGCGGAGCTGCCCTCGCGGGTGGGCCGGGACACGGACCAGATCCTGGCGGCGGCGGCGCGCGGCGAGCTGGACGCGCTGCTGGTCGGCGGGGTGGATCCGGACGACCTGGCGGATCCGGCGCTGGCGGACGAGGCGTTGGCGGCGGTGCCGTTCGTGGTGTCGCTGGAGCTGCGCCCGTCGGCGGTGACGGCGCGTGCGGACGTGGTGCTGCCGGTGGCGGCGGTGGCGGAGAAGGCCGGGACGTTCCTGGACTGGGAGGGCCGGGTGCGGATGTTCGAGCCGGCGCTCAAGGCCGATCAGTTGACGGGCCGCCACCTTCACTCGGACGTGCGGGTGCTGACCATGCTGGCGGATGCGCTGGGGCACCGGCTGGGCCTGCCGGACGTGCGGGCCGCGCGCCTGGAGCTGGACGGGTTCGCGCCGTGGGCCGGGGACCGGGCGGCCGATCCGGCCGCGCACCCGGGCCTGCTGCCGCGTCCGGCGACGGGGCAGGCGGTGCTGGCGGGTTGGCGCCAGCTGCTGGACAACGGGACGCTGCAGGAGGGTGATCCGCACCTGGCGGGCACCCGGCACCGGGCGGTGGCCCGGGTGTCGCCGGTGACGGCGCGGGAGGTCGGCGCGCGGCAGGGCGGCGCGCTGCGGCTGACGGGCCCGGCGGGTTCGCTGACGCTGCCGCTGGAGGTCACCGAGTCGCTGCCGGACCGCACGGTGTGGATCCCGCTCAACTCGACTCCGGGCGGTGCGCACCGCACGCTCGGGACCGCCGTCGGCCATCTGGTCACGATCGCCGCCGCCGACGCCGTTCCCGCCGCGGCGGGCTCGGGCGCCGAAGGGGAGGACCGATGAACAATCCGCAGCCGTACGAGATGCTCCGGTTCTTCGGCCACGACCCGTGGTGGCTGGTGCTGCTGAAGGCGGTGTTCTGCTTCGCGTTCCTGGTGCTCACGGTGCTGATCGCCATCGTGTGGGAGCGCAAGGTGGTGGCCTGGATGCAGTTGCGCATCGGGCCGAACCGGCACGGGCCGTGGGGTCTGCTGCAGTCGCTGGCGGACGGCGTGAAGCTGGCGCTGAAGGAAGACCTGGTGGTCAAGGGCTCGGACAAGGTGGTCTACGTCCTTGCTCCGATCGTGTGCGCGATCCCGGCGTTCATGGCGTTCGCGGTGATCCCGTTCGGGCCGGCCGACAACGAGGTGTCGATCTTCGGGACCCGGACGGCGATGCAGCTGACGGACTTCCCGGTGGCGCTGCTGTACATCCTGGCGACGGCCTCGGTGGGCATCTACGGGATCGTGCTGGCGGGCTGGTCCTCCGGTTCGACGTACCCGCTGCTGGGCGGGCTGCGCTCGTCGGCGCAGATGATCAGCTACGAGATCGCGATGGGCCTGTCGTTCGCGGCGGTGTTCATCTACTCGGGGTCGATGTCGACGTCGGAGATCGTGGCGCAGCAGCACTCGACGTGGTTCGCGGCGCTGCTGCCGGTGTCGTTCATCGTGTACATCGTCGCGATGGTGGGTGAGACGAACCGGGCGCCGTTCGACCTGCCGGAGGCCGAGGGCGAGCTGGTGGGCGGGTTCAACACCGAGTACTCGTCGCTGAAGTTTGCGATGTTCATGCTGGCCGAGTACGTGAACATGGTGACGGTGTCGGCGGTGGCGTCGACGCTGTTCCTGGGCGGCTGGCGGGCGCCGTGGCCGGTGTCGGTGTTCTGGGCGGGCGCGAACCACGGCTGGTGGCCGATGCTGTGGATCACGCTGAAGATCCAGTTGCTGCTGTTCTTCTTCATCTGGCTGCGCGGCACGCTGCCGCGGTTGCGCTACGACCAGTTCATGAAGCTGGGCTGGAAGGTGCTGATCCCGGTCTCGCTGGTGTGGCTGGTGCTGATCGCGAGCGTGCGGGCGCTGCGCAACGAGGGGTACGGCTTCGGCGAGGTGGTGCTGTACGTGGGCGCGCCGGTGGGCGTGGTCCTGCTGTTGGCGCTGCTGCGGGACTTCGTGCGCAAGCAGCCGGAGCCCGAGGTTCCCGAGCAGTCCGGCGAGTTCGACCCGATGGCGGGCGGGTACCCGGTGCCGCCGTTGCCGGGCCAGGTGCTGCCGCCCGTTCCGCGCCGGCGCAGCCGGGCGCCGAAGCAACTCCAGGACGCCTTGAACGGGTCCGACCATTCCGAGGGGAGCTGATCCGCGATGTCGTCCGACCACACGGACCGTCCGGAGAGGACCGACCGGCCGTCGGTCCTGGGCCCGGCCGCCGGTTTCGGCGTGACGTTCCGGGCCATGTTCAAGAAGCGGCTGACGGAGCAGTATCCGGAGGAGAAGAAGCCGACGGCGCCGCGCTTCCACGGCCGTCACCAGTTGAACCGTCATCCGGACGGGCTGGAGAAGTGCGTGGGCTGTGAGTTGTGCGCGTGGGCGTGCCCGGCCGACGCGATCTACGTCGAGGGCGCGGACAACCGGGACGACGAGCGGTACTCGCCCGGTGAGCGCTACGGCGTGGTGTACCAGATCAACTACGCGCGCTGCATCCTGTGCGGGCTGTGCATCGAGGCGTGTCCGACGCGGGCGCTGACGATGACGAACGAGTACGAGCTGGCGGACTCCTCGCGCAAGGACCTGATCTTCACCAAGGAGCAGCTGCTGGTGGGGCTGTCCGAGGGCATGGTCGATTCGCCGCACGCGATCTTCCCGGGCGCCGACGAGGGCGCGTACTACCGGGGCGAGATCACGGCGGCGGCGCCGGGGACGGTCCAGCAGGAGCGCACCGACCGGGAGAAGGAGGTGCGGCCGTGACGACGGTTCTGGCGGATGCGGCCGGGACGACCTCGACGGGTGAGGCCGTCCAGTTCTGGGTGCTGGCGGTGGTGGCGGTCGGTGGCGCGCTCGGCATGCTGCTGATGCGCAAGGCGGTGCACAGCGCGCTGTGCCTGGCGGCCACGATGCTGGCGCTGGCGGTCTGTTACATGGCGCAGGGCGCGGTGTTCCTGGGTGTGGTGCAGATCGTCGTCTACACCGGCGCGATCATGATGCTGTTCCTGTTCGTGGTGATGCTGGTCGGCGTCACGAGCGAGGATTCGCTGAAGGAGCAGTTGAAGGGCCAGCGGTTCGCGGCGGTGGTGTGCGGGCTGGGCTTCGGGGTGCTGCTGGTCGCGGGCATCGCGAACGCGAAGCTGGACCACTTCACGGGCCTGCAGGGCGCGAACGCGGAGGGCAACGTGCCGGGTCTGGCGCGGCTGATCTTCACGAAGTACGTGTGGGCGTTCGAGGTCACCGGCGCGCTGCTGATCACGGCGGCGATCGGTGCGATGGTGCTGACGCACCGCGAGCACGTGAAGGCACCGAAGACGCAGCGCGAGCTGGCGGCGCAGCGGGTGCGGGACAACATCCAGGTGCCGCCGCTGCCGGCGCCGGGCGTGTACGCGCGGCACAACGCGGTGGACGTTCCGGCGCTGCTGCCGGACGGCTCGGTGGCCGAGGACTCGGTGATGGCGACGCTGCGCGAGCGCGGCCAGGTGCGGGACGTGAGCCAGGACATGCTGCGCCGGATGGCGGAGCTGGAGAACACGACCGCGGACTGGCTGGGCCGTCCGTCGTCGGAGCGGCCGGCGGTGGCCGGTCCGCGCAAGTCCCTGGAGCCGGTGCCGAACCACGAGGCCGAGGAGGGCGCGGAGTGAATCCGGTCAACTACCTGTATCTGGCGGCGCTGTTGTTCACCATCGGCGCGGCCGGGGTGCTGATCCGGCGCAACGCGATCGTGCTGTTCATGTGCGTGGAGCTGATGCTGAACGCCTCGAACCTGGCGCTGGTGACGTTCTCGCGGCTGCACGGCACGCTGGACGGCCAGATCATCGCGTTCTTCACGATGGTGGTCGCGGCGGCCGAGGTCGTGGTGGGCCTCGCGATCATCGTCTCGATCTTCCGGACCAGGCACTCCGCTTCGGTCGACGACAGCAATCTGATGAAGCTGTAGGCGGAGGGCCTCGGTGAACTCTCTCATTCCGCTGCTGGTGGCAGCCCCGCTGGCCGGCGCCGCCCTGCTGCTGCTCGGCGGGCGGGCGCTGGACCGGTTCGGCCACTGGCTGGCCACGGCGCTCGCCGCGCTCTCGTTCGGCTTCGGCCTGGCGCTGTTCTCGGACATGCTCGGCCGTGACGCCGAGCACCGGGCGGTGACGACGCACCTGTTCAGCTGGGTGCCGGTGAACGGCTTCCAGGCGGACGTCTCGTTCCGGCTGGACCAGCTGTCGATGACGTTCGTGCTGCTGATCACGGGTGTCGGCACGCTCATCCACCTCTACTCGGTCGGCTACATGGCGCACGACGAGCGCCGCCGCCGCTTCTTCGCGTACCTGAACCTGTTCGTCGCCGCCATGCTGCTGCTGGTCGTCGCGGACAACTACCTGCTGCTGTACTTCGGCTGGGAGGGCGTGGGCCTCGCGTCCTACCTGCTGATCGGGTTCTGGCAGCACAAGCCGAGTGCGGCGACGGCGGCGAAGAAGGCGTTCATCGTCAACCGCGTCGGCGACATGGGCCTGTCGATCGCGATCATGCTGATGTTCGTGGAGTTCGGCTCCTTCGCCTTCGACCCGGTCTTCGCCGGGGCGGGCCGGGCGAGCGAGGGCCGGCTGACGGCGATCGGCCTGATGCTGCTGCTGGCGGCCTGCGGCAAGTCGGCGCAGGTGCCGCTGCAGTCCTGGCTCGGCGACGCGATGGAGGGCCCGACCCCGGTGTCGGCGCTGATCCACGCGGCGACGATGGTGACGGCCGGCGTCTACCTGATCACCCGCTCCGCGGCGATCTTCAACCTGGCGCCGGACGCCCAGACCGCCGTGGTGGTGGTCGGCGCGGTCACGCTGCTGTTCGGTGCGGTGGTCGGGTGCGCGAAGGACGACATCAAGAAGGCGCTGGCCGGGTCGACGATGTCGCAGATCGGCTACATGATCCTCGCGGCCGGCCTCGGTCCGATCGGCTACGCCTTCGCGATCATGCACCTGGTGACGCACGGCTTCTTCAAGGCCGGGCTGTTCCTCGGCGCCGGGTCGGTCATGCACGGCATGAACGACGAGGTGAACATGCGCCACTACGGCGGCCTGCGCACGTACATGCCGGTCACCTTCGTGACCTTCGGCCTGGGCTACCTCGCGATCATCGGCTTCCCCGGGCTGTCCGGCTTCTTCTCCAAGGACAGGATCATCGAGGCGGCGTTCGCCAAGGGCGGCACCGAGGGCTGGATCCTCGGCCTGTGCGCGCTGACCGGCGCGGCCGTCACCGCCTTCTACATGACGCGCGTGATGGTGCTGACGTTCTTCGGCGAGAAGCGCTGGCAGCCCGACGCCAACGGCGACGCCCCGCACCCGCACGAGTCGCCGAAGACGATGACGGTCCCGATGGTGCTGCTGGCCCTCGGCTCGGTGTTCGCGGGCGGGCTGTTCGTCCTGAACGACTCGTTCCTCACCTGGCTGGAGCCGGTCACCGGCCACGCCGAGGGGAACTCCCCGCTCACGTCGCTGACCGTCACGCTGCTGACCACCGCCTGCATGCTGGCCGGCGTCGGCCTCGCGTACGCGATGTACGGGCGCGGCTCCGTCCCCGTGGTGCCGCCGGTCGGCTCCCCGCTCACCCGGGCCGCCCGCCGCGACCTGCTCCAGGACGACTTCAACCACGCCGTCCTGGTGCGGCCGGGCTCGGCGCTCGCCGCGACGCTCGTCTACTTCGACAGCCGCGGCCTGGACGGCTTCGTCAACGGCCTGGCCGCCACGATCGGCGGGATCTCCGGGCGGCTGCGGCGGGTCCAGAACGGCTTCGTCCGCTCCTACGCGCTCTCCATGTTCGGCGGCACGCTGGTGCTGGTCGCCACGACTCTCCTGATGAGGTCCGTCTGATGACTCGTCCAGAACATCCTCGGGGAGGCGGGGCATGAGTGTCCTCCTGACCGCCACGTGCGCGGTCCCGGCGGCCGGCGCGGTGCTGACCGCCGCGATGCCCGCCGGGTCCACCGAGGCGCGGCGCACCACGACCAAGGCCGTCGCGCTCGGCACCTCGGCCGTCGCGCTGGCGCTGGCCGCCCTGGTGGCCGTGCGATTCGACCCGCACGGCGACCGCTACCAGCTGACCGAGTCCCACAGCTGGATCCGCTCCTTCGGCATCACCTTCTCGCTCGGCGTGGACGGCATCGGCGCGGTGCTGGCCCTGCTGACCGCCGTGCTCGTGCCGATCGTGATGCTCGCCTCCTGGCACGACGCGGACCCTGCGCCCGCGCCCGACGGCACGTTCGACCCCGACACCTTTGAGCAGCGGCGCCGCACCCAGGGCTTCTTCGCCCTGATCCTGGCCGTGGAGGCGATGGTCCTCGTCTCCTTCTACGCCACCGACGTGTTCGTGTTCTACGTGTTCTTCGAAGCCATGCTGATCCCGATGTACTTCCTGATCGGCGGCTTCGGGGACCGGGCGGGCGGCCCCGACGCGGCGCGCCAGCGCTCCTACGCGGCCGTCAAGTTCCTGCTGTACAACCTGCTCGGCGGCCTGGTGATGCTCGCCGCCGTGATCGGCCTGTACGTGATCGCGCAGGACCAGGGCCTCGCGACCTTCGACCTGCCGACCCTCGCCTCGGCCGTGGCCGACGGCAAGCTGCAGTTCAGCGGCACCGCCTCCAAGGCGCTGTTCCTCGGCTTCTTCTTCGCCTTCGCGGTGAAGGCCCCGCTGTGGCCGCTGCACACCTGGCTGCCGAACGCGATGGGCGAGGCCACCGCCGGCACGGCGGTGCTGATCACCGCCGTGGTCGACAAGGTCGGCACCTTCGCGATGCTGCGCTTCTGCCTCGGCCTGTTCCCCGACGCCTCGAAGACCTTCGCCCCGGCGATCCTCGTGCTGTCGGTGATCGGGATCGTCTACGGCGCGCTGCTCGCGATCGGCCAGAAGGACATCAAGCGCCTGGTCGCCTACGCCTCGATCTCGCACTTCGGCTTCATCATCATGGGCATCTTCGCGCTGACCAGCCAGGGCCAGAGCGGCGCCACCCTGTACATGGTGAACCACGGCATCTCCACCGCCGCGTGGATGCTGGTGGCCGGCTTCCTGATCTCGCGCCGCGGCTCGCGCCTGATCGCCGACTACGGCGGCGTGCAGAAGGTCGCCCCGGTGCTCGCCGGGACGTTCCTGCTCGGCGGCCTCGCCACCCTGTCGCTGCCCGGCCTCGCCCCGTTCGTCAGCGAGTTCCTCGTCCTGGTCGGCACGTTCACCCGCTACCCGGCGATCGGGATCGTCGCGACCTTCGGCATCGTCCTGGCCGCGCTGTACGCGCTGCTGCTCTACCAGCGCACGATGACCGGCCCGGTCAAGGCGGAGGTCACCGGCATGCCGGACCTCAAGGTCCGCGAAGTGGCCGTCGTCGCCCCGCTGGTGGCGCTGACGATCCTGCTCGGCGTCTACCCCAAGCCGCTGACCGACATCGTCAACCCGGCGGTGAACGCGACGCTCTCGCAGGTCCACGAGACCGACCCGGCGCCGGCCCACCCGGTCGCCGCCACCTCAGGAGGTGAGCAGAAGTGAGCACCACCGGCATGCTCGCCGCCGCCGGCGGCTCCACCCCGAGCATCCCCGCGCCGCACCTGGAGTACGGCCAACTCTCCCCGATGCTGGTGGTGTTCGGCGCCGCCGTGGCCGGCGTCCTGGTCGAGGCCTTCGTGCCGCGCCGCTTGCGGCACTGGACGCAGGTCGTCCTCGCGCTCACCGGCCTGGCCGGCGCGTTCACCGCGATCGTGGTGCTCGCCGCCCAGGGCCACGGCACCACCAGGATGGACCTGCTCGCCATGGAGTCGGTGGCGATGGACGGCCCGGCGCTGTTCCTCCAGGGCGTCATCGTCCTGGTCGCCGCCGTCGCCGTGCTGACGTACGCCGAGCGGCGCCTGGAGCCCAGGGCCGGCGGACTGCCGGCCGACGCGTTCGCCGCGCAGGCCGCCGCCACCCCCGGCGGCGAGCAGGAGCGGGCCGCGGTCCGGGCCGGCTTCGCCACCAGCGAGGTGTTCCCGCTGACCCTGTTCGCCGTCGGCGGCATGCTGCTCTTCCCGGCCGCGAACGACCTGCTGACGATGTTCGTCGCGCTGGAGGTCTTCTCGCTGCCGCTGTACCTGCTGTGCGCGCTGGCCCGGCGCCGCCGGCTGCTCTCCCAGGAGGCGGCCGTCAAGTACTTCCTGCTCGGCGCCTTCGCCTCGGCGTTCTTCCTGTTCGGCACCGCCCTGCTGTACGGCTACGCGGGCAGCGTGAAGCTCGGCGACATCGCCGACGTCATCTCCGGCAAGGCCATGACCAACCCGGCGCTGCTCAGCAGCACCCGCACCGACACGCTGCTGCTGATCGGCCTCGCGATGCTCGCCGTCGGCCTGCTCTTCAAGGTCGGCGCCGTGCCGTTCCACGCCTGGACCCCGGACGTGTACCAGGGCGCGCCGACCCCCGTCACCGGGTTCATGGCGGCGGCCACGAAGGTCGCGGCCTTCGGCGCGTTCCTGCGCCTGTTCTACGTCGCCTTCCCCGGGCTGCGCCTGGACTGGCGGCCGGTGCTGTGGGGCGTGGCGATCCTGACGATGGTGGTCGGCGCGGTGCTCGCGGTCACGCAGCAGGACGTCAAGCGCCTGCTCGCCTACTCCTCGATCGCGCACGCCGGGTTCATCCTCACCGGCGTGATCGCCACCAACAAGCAGGGCCTCGGCTCGGTGCTGTTCTACCTGCTCGCGTACTCCTTCGTGACGCTCGGCGCGTTCGCCGTCGTCACTCTCGTGCGCGACTCCAAGGGCGAGGCGACCCACCTGTCCAGCTGGGCCGGCCTCGGCCGGCGCTCCCCACTGGTCGCGGCGGTGTTCGCGCTGTTCCTGCTGGCCTTCGCCGGCATCCCGCTGACCTCCGGGTTCACCGGGAAGTTCGCGGTGTTCCAGGCGGCGGCGGCCGGCGGCGCGACGCCGCTGGTCATCGTCGGTGTGCTGAGCTCGGCGGTGGCCGCGTTCTTCTACATCCGGGTCATCGTCCTGATGTTCTTCTCCGACCCGCAGCCCGGCGGCCCGACGGTCGCGATCCCGAGCGCCTTCACGGCGACCGCGATCGGCGTCGGGGTGCTCGTCACCGTCGTCCTCGGGGTGCTGCCGCAGTACTTCCTGGACCTCGCTTCGAAGGCCGCGCTCTTCGTCCGCTGAGGCCGGGAGACTCCCGCGGCGTCCGGGCCGCCCCCCGCGGGGCGCGGCCCGGACGCGGTTGTCCCGCCGCCGCCCCGGAAGGTGCAGCAGCCTTTATTTCCAGCCGCATTCACATCCGGCGCCCGAGCGCTCCCGCAGCCGCCCTGACCTGCAACTCCGGCCCGATCACGACAGGATCCGCACGCCCGTGCAGTGATCCACTCGTGACCGGATACCCTGCCTGTATGGCCAGCGGCGGCACTCAGGGACCAGGCCGCTAGATCGACCAGGGACAGAGGAGTGGTCTTCGTGACCGTCGTGGGACCCTTCGGGCTCAGCGTGCAGGACCGCGACCTGACCCGGGACGTCCAGGCCGGACTGGACGCGGTGGAGACGGCGCTCGCCGAGGCCGTCAAGAGCGACGTCCCGTTCATCACCGTCACCGCCAGCCACCTGATCGAGGCCGGCGGCAAGCGCTTCCGTCCGCTGCTGCTCCTGCTGTCCGCCCAGTTCGGCGACCCCGGCGCGCCCGGCGTCGTGCCGGCCGCGGTCGTCGTCGAGCTCACCCACCTGGCCACGCTCTACCACGACGACGTCATGGACGAGGCCCCCGTGCGCCGCGGCGCCCCCAGTGCCAACTCCCGCTGGGACAACTCGGTGGCCATCCTCACCGGCGACTTCCTCTTCTCCCGCGCCTCCCAGGTCCTGGCCGACCTCGGCCCCGAGGCCGTCCGGCTGCAGGCCGACGCCTTCGAGCGCCTCGTCACCGGCCAGATCCTGGAGACCCGCGGCCCCGGCCCGGACGGCGACCAGCTCGCCCACTACCTGGCCGTCCTCGCCGGCAAGACCGGATCGCTGATCGCCGCCTCCTGCAAGATAGGAGCGCTGATGGCCGGCGCCGAGGCGCGCGTGGTGGAGACCCTCAGCGAGTTCGGCGAGCGCATCGGCATCGCCTTCCAGCTCGCCGACGACGTCCTCGACATCGCCAGCGACGGCCACGAGTCCGGCAAGACCCCCGGCACCGACCTGCGCGAGGGCGTGCCGACCCTGCCCACCCTGCTCCTCCAGGGCATGCCCGCCGACCCCGCCGACCCCGAGGACACCCGGCTGCGCGAACTGCTCGACCAGGACCTCGCCGACGACGACCTGCACGCCGAGGCGCTGCGCCTGCTGCGCCGCCACCCGGCGCTGGAGCTCGCCCGCCGCGAGACCCTGCGCCAGGCCGAGGACGCCCGCGCCCTGCTCGCCCCGCTGCCGGACTGCGCGGCCAAGGCCGCCCTCGAAGCCCTCTGCGACTCGGTGGCCATCCGCACCATGTGACGCACCGGGACCGCCGGTCCGGGGCCGCGAGCCCCGGACCGGGCCCGGCAACCCCCGGCGCGCCGCCGCCCTGATAGGGAAGACTGGGCCCGTCAGCTCACCCCTGCCGGAAGGTCGCCATGCGCCGCGTCGTCATTGCCGAGGACTCCGTACTGCTGCGGGAGGGCCTGACCCGGCTGCTCACCGACCGCGGCCTGGAGGTCGTCGCGGGCGTCGGGGACGGCGACGCCCTGCTCAAGACCGTCCACGACCTGGCCGACGCCGGCGACCTGCCCGACGTCGTCGTCTCCGACGTGCGGATGCCGCCCTCGCACACCGACGAGGGCCTGCGCGCGTGCGTCGAGCTGCGCGGCCGCTACCCGCAGCTGGGCGTGCTGGTGCTGTCACAGTTCGTGGAGGAGCGCTACGCCTCCGAACTCCTGGCCGGATCCACCCGGGGCGTCGGCTACCTGCTGAAGGACCGCGTCGCCGAGGTGCGCGAGTTCGCCGACGCGGTGCTGCGGGTCGCCGAGGGCGGCACCGCGCTCGACCCGGAGGTCGTGCAGCAGCTGCTCAGCCGCAGCCGCAAGGGCGACGTTCTGGCCAATCTGACCCCGCGCGAGCGCGAGGTGCTCGGCCTCATGGCCGAGGGCCGCACCAACGCGGCGGTCGCGCGCCAGCTCGTGGTGTCCGACGGCGCGGTCGAGAAGCACGTCAGCAACATCTTCCTCAAGCTCGGCCTGGCCCAGAGCCCGGAGGACCACCGCCGGGTGCTCGCCGTGCTGACCTACATCAACTCGTAGGGCCCGTCCTGCGGATCGGGCCGGGGCCGGGGGCCGGAATGATCTCCGGCCGCCGCGCGTTGATGGTGCTGTGGGCGCGTACCGGTCATTTCCCGCCGCACGCGGGAGTTCCGGCCCCGGCCGGTTGCGCGCGCATAGGATGCCAGAGGTGCACCAGGCGGACGGGGCACAGGGTCGCGCCCGCGGTGGCGTGCCCACGAGGAGGTCCGCGGCAGTGACCAGTCAGGTCGATCAGTCAGAGGCAGTGGACGGCTCGGACGGCGACGAGAACCGTTCGGGTCCCGGTGACGGCCGCCCCGGCGCGGCCGTGCCGGCCAGTGCGCAGCGCAGACACGCCAAGCCGGTCCGCCGCCTGGACCGGGTGATCATCCGGTTCGCGGGCGACTCCGGCGACGGGATGCAGCTGACCGGTGACCGGTTCACCTCCGAGACGGCGTCCTTCGGCAACGACCTCTCCACCCTGCCGAACTTCCCCGCCGAGATCCGGGCCCCCGCCGGCACCCTGCCGGGCGTCTCGTCCTTCCAGCTGCACTTCGCCGACCACGACATCCTGACCCCCGGCGACGCCCCGAACGTCCTGGTCGCGATGAACCCGGCCGCTCTCAAGGCGAACCTGGCGGACCTGCCGCGCGGCGCCGAGATCATCGTCAACACCGACGAGTTCACCAAGCGGGCCCTCGCCAAGGTCGGCTACGCCGCGGACCCGCTCGCCGACGGCTCGCTGGAGGCCTACCACCTGCACAAGGTGCCGCTGACGACGCTGACGCTGGAGGCGCTCAAGGACAGCGGCCTGGCCCGCAAGGACGCCGAGCGGGCGAAGAACATGTTCGCCCTCGGCCTGCTGTCCTGGATGTACCACCGGCCCACCGGCGGCACCGAGAGCTTCCTGCGCGGCAAGTTCGCGAAGAAGCCGCAGATCGCCGAGGCCAACATCAGCGCGTTCCGGGCGGGTTGGAACTTCGGCGAGACGACGGAGACCTTCGCGGTCTCCTACGAGGTGGCGCCGGCGAAGCTGCCGGCCGGCCGCTACCGCAACATCTCCGGGAACCTCGCGCTGTCCTACGGCCTGATCGCCGCGGCCCAGCGCTCCGGGCTGCCGCTGTACCTCGGCTCGTACCCGATCACCCCGGCCTCGGACATCCTGCACGAGCTGAGCAAGCACAAGAACTTCGGCGTGCGGACGTTCCAGGCCGAGGACGAGATCGCCGGCATCGGGGCGGCGCTGGGCGCGGCCTTCGGCGGCGCGCTCGGCGTGACGACGACCTCGGGTCCGGGCGTCGCGCTCAAGAGCGAGACGATCGGCCTGGCCGTCTCGCTCGAACTGCCGCTGCTGGTCGTGGACATCCAGCGCGGCGGCCCGTCCACCGGCCTGCCGACCAAGACCGAGCAGGCGGACCTCCTCCAGGCGATGTTCGGGCGCAACGGCGAGGCGCCGGTGCCGATCGTCGCCCCGGCGACGCCGGCCGAGTGCTTCGCGGCGGCGCTGGAGGCGGCCCGGATCGCGGTCACCTACCGCACCCCGGTGTTCCTGCTCTCGGACGGCTACCTGGCCAACGGCTCGGAGCCGTGGCGGATCCCCGAGGTGGACGAACTCCCGGTGATCGAGCCGGACTTCGCGACCGGTCCGAACCGCGAGGACGGCGCCTTCTGGCCCTACCAGCGGGATCCGAAGACGCTCGCCCGCCCGTGGGCGCTGCCCGGCACCCCCGGCCTGGAGCACCGCATCGGCGGCATCGAGAAGCAGGACGGCACCGGCAACATCTCCTACGACCCGGCCAACCACGACTTCATGGTCCGCACCCGGCAGGCCAAGGTGGACGGCATCGCGGTGCCGCCGGTCGAGGTGGACGATCCGAGCGGCGAGGCCCGGGTGCTGGTCCTCGGCTGGGGGTCGACGTACGGGCCGATCACGGCGGCGGTGCGCCGGGTGCGGGCCGACGGCGGCGAGATCGCCCAGGCGCACCTGCGCCACCTGAACCCGTTCCCGGCCAACCTGGGCACGGTGCTGCGGAGTTACGACAAGGTCATCGTCCCCGAGATGAACCTCGGCCAGCTGGCGCTGCTGCTGCGCGCCAAGTACCTGGTGGACGCGGAGTCCTACAACCAGGTGCGCGGTCTGCCGTTCAAGGCGGCGCAGCTGGCGGACGTGCTGTGGGCGGCGATCGGCACCCTGGACGAGGAGGACCACCGATGAGCGAGCGCAGCGAGCGAACGATCAAGGGGTGCGTGTTTCGCGAAGCGACCGCCGAGCGCAGCGAGGTGGGCGCATGAGCGAGCAGCAGTTCCCCTCGTTGCGCCTGGTGCCGAAGACCGAGGAGCGGCAGACCGCGAAGGACTTCAAGACGGACCAGGAGGTGCGCTGGTGCCCCGGCTGCGGGGACTACGCGATCCTGGCGGCCGTGCAGTCGTTCATGCCGGAGCTGGGGATCAGACGGGAGAACACCGTCTTCGTCTCCGGCATCGGCTGTTCATCGCGTTTCCCCTACTACATGAACACCTACGGCGTGCACTCGATCCACGGTCGGGCGCCGGCGATCGCGACGGGCCTGGCCTCGTCGCGGCAGGACTTGAGCGTGTGGGTGGTGACGGGTGACGGCGACGCGCTGTCGATCGGCGGCAACCACCTGATCCACGCGCTGCGCCGCAACGTCAATCTGAAGATCCTGCTGTTCAACAACCGGATCTACGGCCTGACCAAGGGCCAGTACTCGCCGACCAGCGAGCTCGGCAAGATCACCAAGTCGACGCCGATGGGTTCGCTGGACGCCCCGTTCAACCCGCTGTCGCTGGCGATCGGCGCGGAGGCCTCGTTCGTCGCGCGGACGATCGACTCCGACCGCCAGCACCTGCAGTCGGTGCTGCGGGCGGCGGCGCTGCACGAGGGCACGGCGCTGGTGGAGATCTACCAGAACTGCAACATCTTCAACGACGGCGCGTTCGAGGTGCTGAAGGAGCCGGGCACCCGGGACGAGGCGCTGATCCGGCTGGAGCACGGCGCGCCGGTGCGCTTCGGCGCGGACGGCGGCCAGGGCGTGTTCCGGGGGCCGGACGGCGAGCTGTTCACGGCGGCGGTGACGTCGGACAACGAGGGTTCGCTGGTGGTGCACGACGCGCACGCGGCGAGTGCGACGGCGGCGTTCGCGCTGTCGCGGATCGCGGACGCGGACACGCTGCACCACACCCCGATCGGGGTGCTGCGGGACGTGCGGCGCCCGGTGTACGACGAGCTGATGGCGAACCAGCTGGCGACGGCGGTGGCGCACCGCGGCCCGGGCGACCTCGCGACGCTGCTGGCGGGCAACGACACGTGGACGGTCGACTGACGTCCTCCGCGCGTGCGACGGCGCCCCCTCGACCCGGCCGGTCGAGGGGGCGCCGTCGCGTGTGCCCGCCGCCGGTTACTGCCGGACCCACTCCACGACCTCGATCACGACCCCGTTCGGGTCGGTGACCTGGAACAGCTTCTCGCCCCACGGTTCCTGGCGCAGTTCCATGGTGATCCCCACGCCCTCGCCGCGAAGGCGCTCCTGTTCGGCGGCGGCGTCGGCGACGGTGAACGCGAGGATCACGCCGGCCGCGGTGTCGTCGCGGTAGCTCTCCGGCAGGACCTCGATGCCGCGCCGGAGGAACACCACGTTGACGCCCCCGCCCGGGTGGCCGAGCGAGACGAAGCCGTCGGCGGACATCAGCTCGGTGTAGGCGAAGTGCCGCTGGAGGAAGGCGGCGGACGCGGAGACGTCCGGGACGGTCAGGGAGACGACGGAGTCGGTGATCTGCACGGCGGTGGACCTCTCCTCGGAACAGGGCGCACGGTTATCCCGTACGCAGTACACTATACATAGTACGGAGAAAGTGTCGAGGGGTCGGCCGCAAACGCCCGAAGGCGGGACTCCCGGGTGGGAGCCCCGCCTTCGGCGCGGTGGGTGGGGGTGCGTCAGTAGACGCAGGGGATGCCGCCGTCGGACTGGGCGTCGACGCCGGGGCCCTGCATCGGCAGGGCGGCGGCCGGGTCGGCCGGAGCCTGCGAGGCGCCGGCGCCCGGGGCGGCGGGCTTGTCGCCGGCCGCGCCCGTGAAGGAGGTGCCGAGGGTGACGGTGACGTGGCCCGGCGAGGAGGAGGCCGACTCGGTGGCGGTCACGCCGTAGCGGGCGGCGATCTGGTCGGCGGCGTCCTTGGCACCCTTGCCGTAGACCACGGTGGTGGTCTTCGGCTTGGACGTCGCCTGGAGGACCTTGCCCTCCTTGAAGCCCATCGCCACGAGCGCCTTGGACTCCGACGCGCCGGCGCCCTTGACGGGGGAGGCGTCGTAGACGTTCACCGTGGCGGCCTCGGCCGCGGCGGGCGTCGTCGGCGCCTGGGCGGGCTGGGCCGCCTCGGTGGTGGGCGAGTCACCCGGGCCGCCGCCGGGTGCGGGCGCGGGTGCGGAGGCGTCGGCGTAGCCGAACACCTGCTTGACCACCTTCTGGATCTTGGACGGGGTGACGAGGTTGACGTCCTGGCCGTTCTTCTTGCCGAAGCCGTCGAAGGTGAGGGTGTTGAACTCGACGTTGCCGCCGGTCAGGGCCGGCGCCTGCTGGGCGAAGTCGAGGACGTTCCACTGGTTGTCGATGACCAGGTCCTTCTGCACGACGCCGAAGAGGTCCTTGAGCTTGCCCAGGTCGCTGATGATGCCGTCCTGCTTGAGCTTGTGCGTGACGGACGAGATGAAGGCCTGCTGGCGGTGGGTGCGGGCGAAGTCGCCGGAGTTCCCGTCCGGGCCGTCCAGGTTGTGCCGCTGGCGGACGAAGGACAGCGCCTGGGAGGCGTTGAGGTGGTTGATGCCCTTGTGGAAGTCGGCGCCGGAGCCCTGGCCCTCGATCGCCGGGTCCTTGGTGTCGTGGGTGAGGCACACGTCGATCGGCTGCACCGCCTTGGCGATGTCGTAGAAGCCCATCAGGTTGACCTCGGCGACGTGGTCGATCGGCTGGTCCAGGAAGGTCTGGACGGTGCGGATCGTCGCCGCGCGCCCGGCGTCGCGGCCGGCCTTCTCCAGGTCCGCGCCCTTGAGGCCCTTGGCCTGGAGCGCGGGCGTGGCCTTGTCCTTGGCGTTGCCGTAGGCCTCCTTGATCTTGGCCATGCCCATCTGGGTGCCGTCGCCCTTGAACGTCATGACGTAGTCGTCGCGGGGGATGGAGACGGCCTGGACCTTGCCGCCGCCCGCCGGTATGTGCAGCAGGATCAGGGAGTTGGTGTTGTAGCCGCCGATGTCGGAGCTGTGGCCGGCGTGCAGCTCGTCCTGGACGAACTCCGGGGGCAGGTCGGTGCCGTCCATGTTCTTGCGGCTGTCGAGGCCGATCAGCAGCAGGTTGACCGAGTTGTCCAGGTGTTTGGGCGCGTCCTTCTTCGTCTCGGCGATGGCGTTGGACGTCGTCATGCCGTCGGTGAGGGACGTGTACTCGTACCAGACCACGCCGCTGGACACGAAGACCGCGAGCGCCATGGAGACGGCCGCCGTGCGGCCGGCGATGAGCAGCGGCGACCGGCGCGCGGCCGGTGCCTTCGGGGTCTGCGCGGCGCGTCGGGCCGCGCCGCGGCCCTCGCCGCCGGCGGGGTTCTCAGCCATGGTGCTTCCTCCCGTCCAGGACCACCCGGACCACGATCACCAGCACGGCCGCCCCTGCGGCCGCGGCCATCACGGGAAAGCCGTGGACGACCCACTTCGCGGAGCCGGTCGCCAGCGCCTTGCCCTTGTACGCGTCGCCGTCGGCCGCCAGTTCGGCGGCGGCCGTGACGCCGAGGACGACCAGCGGCGAGGCGCACAGCACCCACCACCAGCCGTTGCGGGTGCTCAGCGCCGCCGCCAGGCCCGTCCCGAGGACGGCGCCGGCCGCGAACGCGAAACCCATGCCGGGGCCGGAGAGCTCGTCGACGGCCGCGCCGAGCGCGGGCAGGACGAGGGCCAGCGCCGCGGGCAGCAGGGCGCCGCCGGGGCGGCGGCTCCGCGCCGGTGCGGCGCTCCGGCCC
>NZ_JBHWGV010000027.1:0-17413 GCF_042732955.1 Kitasatospora sp. NPDC059747
ACTCTGTGGGTGGGGTGTTCTCGCCGTTGGCAGTCTGAAAATCACCCGTCACGCCCCTCTCCGCGGCCACCCCCTCCGCCACCCCCTCCCGCAGCCCGACCCTCTCGCTGGGGAGGGATGAGGGGTGGGGGGTGGTTGAGGGGGGTGGGGTAGCTGCGGCGCGGTGGGGGGTGAGGGGGTGGGGGAGCTGCGGAACGGGGGCTTCAGATGGCCAGTGCCGGGGTCGGGTGGGTGGCCATGGTTTGTAGCAGGGTTCGGGCGGTGGAGTCGTTCTGGCGGAAGCCCAGGGAGTTGGTGCGGGGGCGGGCGAAGGCCGAGGCGGCGCGGAGGGTGGTGTGGGGGCCCATGGCGGTGCGGCGCGGGTGTGGGGCGCCGTTCAGGGCGGGGTCGATGAGGCGGCTGTCGTGTGGGGAGATCGCGATCAGGCCGGAGTGGTGGGTGTACTCCTCGTCGGTCAGGACCTCCTCGACGACCCGGTGGGTGTGGTGCAGGTCTTGCAGGACGGGGTCCGCGGTGCGGCCGATGGTGTGCTTCGGGAGGTAGGCCTCGATGAGGGCCGTCGCGGTGACGGAGTGGCCGGGGACGGTGGTCCCGGAGGCTCGCCAGGTGCCGTCGGCCTCGTTCCGGGTGATCCGGATGCCCGCGCCGAGGAACCGGACCACGCCGGCCTCGGAGAGCGCGAGCAGCTGGCGCAGCCGGAAGCCGGGCGGGCCGGAGGCGAGGTGGTTGAAGTAGCCGAAGAACCACCCGT
This sequence comes from Kitasatospora sp. NPDC059747, assembly GCF_042732955.1. NCBI lineage: Bacteria > Bacillati > Actinomycetota > Actinomycetes > Kitasatosporales > Streptomycetaceae > Kitasatospora > Kitasatospora sp. NPDC059747. The sequence goes on from NZ_JBHWGV010000027.1 coordinate 752, forward strand.
CGACCTCCTCCGCGATCGACCGGGCGGTCAGCAGCCCGGAGCCGATCACCCGGGGGAGCTGGCCGAACAGCGAGAGCAGGGCGAGGAACGCGCCGAGGTCGGCGCTGTGGGCGGGGTCGGCGCGGCGGTCGGCGTCGGCGGTGATGTAGGCGCGCAGGTGGGCCTGGAGTTCGTCTGCGGACCTCAGTTCTGTTCCGGCCAGCGGGCGGTCGAGCCGTTCGAAGTCGAGCCGGTCGGCGGGGTCGGGGACGGCTTCGGCGACGAGGGCGGCGAGTTCGGGGGTGTACCAGCCGTACCGGTCGTAGCGGGCGAGGAACCCGGTCCAGGGCAGGGCGGTGCGTTCGGGGTGTGCGTGGAACAGTTCGTGGTAGTAGCCGAAGCCGACCTCCTTGGCCATCAACGGCCAGACGTCGCGGCGCAGTTCGAGCGGCCCTCCGGTGGCGAGGACGGCGTCGACGGCGGCCGCGCCGAAGTAGCGGGGGAGCGGGGCGGGCGGGCCTTGGAGGCGGTAGCCGGTCTTGGAGTGGTAGGGCACGCCGCGCCGGGAGCCGAGGTGGAGTACCGGTTCGCGGCCGGAGGGGTGGTAGCGCAGCCCGTCCGGGGTGGATTCGTAGTGTCCGCCGCGGCCTTCGGTCAGGAGCGTGATCAGGTCGACCGCGGCCAGGCCGAGGCCGCGCAGCACGGTGTGCTCGCCGGGGGCGAGGCCCGTGAGGTCGGCGTCGGCGGTGTAGACGGGCGGGAGGTGGAAGCGGCCGTGCCGGGCGGCGAAGTCGGCGTCGGCGTCGTGGCGGGGGTGCGGGGTGGAGTCGAGGTGGCCGAGGGTGAGGGCGACGTGGTCGGCGGTGAGCGTGCGGTCGCCGAGGTGGACGGTCTGCGGGCCGTCGGCGGGGCCGTCGATCCGTCGGACGGTGTCCCGGTGGACGGTCACGGTGACGTGCGGCGGCAGGTCGGCGACGGCGCGGCGGAACACCCAGTCCAGGTAGGCGCTCTGGGCCCGGCGGGTGGGGAAGTCGGTGGGGGCGAGGGTGCGCAGCTCGGCCCGCACGGCCGGGTCCGCGACCTCCCGGTAGGGCGCGAACCCGTGCCGGCGGCGGGCCCATTCGGCGAGCGAGGGGCCGGGGCGGACCGGGCCCTCGATGGTGGAGTGCTCGTCGGTGAACATCGTGACGTCCTCGGCCATCGAGTTCATCCGCAGCAGCGGGGACTGGTCGTGCCGCCAGATCCGGCCCGCGCCCGGCGGGTGCGGGTCGACCAGGTGGACGTGCAACGGCCGGTCGGCGGGCAGGAGTTCGGGGGCGTTGGCGGCGATCCGCTCCAGCAGCCCGGTGCCGCGCGGGCCCGCCCCGACGATGACGAGAACGCTCATGCCCCGACCACCCGCCGGAGGGCCGCCCGGGCGCGCTGGAGCGGGGTGGGCGGCAGCCCGTCCCGGGTGGCTCCCCTGGCGTAGTGCCGTTCGACGTAGTACTGGCCGACGGACAGGACGGTGGTGATCACCAGGTACCAGATGGTGGCGACCATCAGCATCGGGATGACCTGGTACGACTGCAGGTAGACCAGCTGGACCGAGTACAGCAGGTCGGACACGGCCAGCACGCTGACGATGCTGGTGCCCTTGAGGGCGCCGATCAGCATGTTCCCCGCGGTGGGCACGATCGCCCGCATCGCCTGCGGCACGACGATCCGGCGCAGCACCCGCCACCGGCCGAGACCGAGCGCGGCCGCGGCCTCCAGCTGCCCGCGGTCGACGGACAGGATGCCGCCGCGGATCACCTCGGCCGCGTACGCGGTCTCCAGCAGGGTGAGGCCGATGACGGCGGTGAGGGTGGGCCCGATCAGGTTGACCGTCTTCACGGTGACGAACTCCGGGCCGAACGGGATGCCGAGGCCGAGGGTCGGGTAGAGCGCGCCGATGTTGAAGAAGAACAGCAGCTGGACCAGCGGCGGGGTGGAGCGGAAGAGCCAGATGTAGCCCCAGCTCAGCGTGCGCAGCACCGGGTTGGCGGACAGCCGCATGGTGGCGAGCAGGGTGCCGAGCACGAAGCCGAGGCCGAGCGTGACGGCGGTGAGCCAGAGGGTCAGGCCGAGCCCGTCGAGGACGGACCGCGCGGTGAACCACTCGGCGACGACGCCCCACTGGAAGGCGTCGTTGCGGACGACCGACGCGACCGCCATGACGAACAGCAGCAGGGCGACCGCGGCGGCGATCCACTGGCCGGGGCTCCGGCGGGCGACGATCCGGGCCTCGGCGGTGCCGGGGTCCGGGGGCGGTGCGGGGCGGGCGGTCGGTGCGGGGGAGGGGAGGACGTCCGGCGGAGTGGCCATGGCGGAGGCTCCTGGCGGGAGGCGGGAGGTACGGGTGTCGTCACGTACGGCCGTCACGCCGGCCCGCGTCCCTCAACACGGCCGGCTCTGCGCTCCGCCGTGATCGTAGGCCGCGGCGCGCGCGGGCTGTCAAGGGTGACCAGGAGTCGCGGGAGGACGTCGAGAGATTGCAACAGCGCTGCAATGATGGGCGGTTGACGTACCGCTCGGGCCGCTGGTCAACTTGAGGCCATGTACGCCGAGCAGCTCCTGGTCACCCGCGACCACATCGACTTCGGTCGGGTGTGGTCGGCGGCGTGTCCGGCCTGACCCGGCAGCGGACCGCCGTCCTCCCTCACCGAGGGCTTTCCTGACGGCCTTCCCGACAGCCGTGCGCTGCCGCTCCCCCCGGCCTCACCCACTGCGCTCCGGCAGTTCCCTCGCCCGTCACGTACCCGTGCTCACGGCCGCCCCGCCGCGGCCGCCTCCGGCACGCCCGGATCCGCCCATTCGAAAGGTTCCGCCATGCCCGTCGAGTTCCTCGGCATCGCCGCCACCGGCGACGGTTCGGAGACCACCGCCCGCACCACCGCCGCCTTCGACCGCGACTACACCCTGCGGCTGGCCCGCGCCCACGAGGACCACGGCTGGGACCGCGTCCTGTTCGCGTACGGGGCCGGTTCGCCCGAGCCGGCCGCGGCCGCCGCGTTCCTCGCGTCGAAGCTCGACCGGCTGCAGATCCTGCTCGCCCACCGGCCGAACGTCTCCTACCCGACCTTCGCCGCCAAGACCTTCGCGACGCTCGACCAGATCAGCGGCGGCCGGCTCACCGTCCACTTCATCACCGGCGGCAACGACCACGAGCAGCAGCGCGAGGGCGACTTCCTCACCAAGGACCGCCGCTACGACCGCACCCGCGAGTACATCGGCATCGTCAAGAAGGCCTGGACGAGCCGCGAGCCCTTCGACCACGAGGGCGAGCACTACCGCTTCAACGACTTCGTCTCGGACGTCTTCCCCGTCCAGCAGCCGCGCCCCGGCGTCTCCTTCGGCGGCTCCTCGGACGCCGCCTACGCGGCCGGCGGCGCCGAGGCGGACGTCTACTGCCTGTGGGGCGAGCCGCTGGCCCGCACCGCCGAGCAGATCGAGCGGGTGAAGGAGGCGGCGCGCGCCGCCGGGCGCACCGACGTGCCGCGGATCCAGGTGGCCTTCCGGCCGATCGTCGCGCCGACCGAGGAGCTGGCCTGGGAGAAGGCGCACCGGACGGTGGACGCGATCAGGGCCCGCCGGGCCGGCGGGGAGCTGGTGCGCCGCGGCCGGCCGCTCGGCGCCGATGCTCCGGAGAACACCGGTTCCCAGCGCCTCGTCGAGATCGCCGAGGCCGGCGAGCGCTACGACCGCGCGCTGTGGACCCCGACCGCGGCGGCCACCGGCGGGGCCGGCAACTCCAACGCGCTGGTCGGCACCCCGGAGACGGTCGCCCAGGCCCTGCTCGACTACTACGACCTCGGCGTGGACATCCTCTCCGCGCGCGGCTACGACCTGCTGGACGACGCGATCGACTTCGGCCGGTACGTCATCCCGCTGGTCCGCGAGGAGGTCGCCAAGCGGGACGCCGCGAAGGCGGCCGCGCGGGCGAAGCAGGCCGAGCGCGACCGGCACCAGCTGATCGCGGTGCAGGCGTGAGCGAGCCCGCCCATGCGGTGGCGGCCCGTGCCTTGGAGATCCGGCGCGTCACGGTCGACGATCCCCTGGTCGAGCCGCTGCTGCGCGAGCTGACGCACGAGTACACCAGCCGCTACGGCCCCGCGGGGCAGGTCGAGATGACCCGCTACCCGGCGGACGCGTTCGCCGAGCCGCACGGCCTGCTGCTCCTCCTGCTGGAGGACGGCGGGCCGGTGGCCGGCGGCGCTTACAAGCGCTACGACGAGCACACCGCCGAGCTCAAGCGGATGTGGACGGCCTCGGCGCACCGCCGCCGCGGCCTGGCCCGCCGGGTGCTGGCCGAGCTGGAGCGGGCCGCGCTCGCCGCCGGGTACCGCCGGATCTTCCTCACCACCGGTCCGCTCCAGCCCGAGGCCAGGGGCCTCTACCTGGCGGCCGGCTACACGCCGCTGTTCGACGTCACCGCCGATCCCGTGGCGATCGGCCCGCTGCCGTTCGAGAAGCACCTCTTCCACTAGCGCACGACCGCACGAAAGGCCTTCCGTGAGAACCACTCCCGTCCGCCGCCTGCTCGCGGCCACGACCGCCCTGCTGCCGGTCCTGGCGGTGGCCGCGTGCGGCGCGGACCCGAAGATCCCGGGCGCGCCCGGTGCGAGCCGACTGGCCGCCGCGGCGGGCCAGGACGTCGTCTCCGGGATTGCCACGTCGGACGCGGCGGCCGCCCTGCTGCCCGAGGAGGTCCGCACCGCCGGCACGGTGAGGTTCGGCACGTCCTTCGGCTACCCGCCGAGCGCCTTCTACGCCGACCAGGCCACGAAGAAGCCGGCCGGGATCGACATCGACATCACCGACGCCGCCGCCAAGGTGCTCGGCCTCACCGTGCAGCGCGAGGAGGCCGCGTTCGAGACGATCCTGCCCGCCCTCGACAGCGGCAAGTACGACGTCGGCACCGGCAACTTCGGCGTCACCGCGGCCCGGCTGAAGACCATCGACTTCGTCACCTACATCGACGACGGCCAGGGCTTCGCGGTGCGCAAGGACGACGCGGGCGCCAAGCCCGTCACCGATCTCGTCCAACTGTGCGGGCTGACCATCGGCACCGGCGCCGGCACCACCTTCGAGACCACGCTGAACGCGAAGAAGAACGTGTGCGCCGAGGCCGGGAAGAAGCCGTACGAGGTCAAGGCGTTCAGCGACAGCGGCGCCGTGCTCACCGGCCTCCAGCAGGGCCGGATCGACATCGTGATGTCCACCATCAACGGCCTGCGCTACCAGGCCGCGCAGGAGGCCTCGGGGACGCGCTTCCTCGGCGAGTTCCACCGGCTGGACGTCGGCTTCGCGTTCAAGAAGGGCTCCCGGCTGACACCGGCGTTCCGGGCGGCCGTCAACCAGCTGATCAAGGACGGGACGTACGAGCGGATCCTGCGCAAGTGGGGCGTCACCGACTCGGCGATCCCGGAGTCCCTGATCAGCCCGCCCGAACACCCATGACCCCCGGGTCCGTCGGAAGAGCCCCCGGGCCCGTTGGAGGAGTCCCCGCATGACCGTCACCGACACCACCGCCGTCCGCAGACCCGCCGGCACCGCGCGCGGGCCCGGGCACGTCGACCTCGACGAACTGGCCGGGCTGCGGACCGTCCCGGCCCGGCACCCCTGGCGGCTGGCCACCGGGCTGGCCGCGGTCGTGGTCCTCGCCCAGTTCGTCCACGGCCTGGCCACCAACCCGGGCTGGGACTGGGGCACCTTCCGGCTCTACTTCACCGCCGACGTGATCGTCCGCGCAGTCGGCCGCACCCTCGAACTCACCGCCTACGGCACCGTCCTGGGCTTCCTGCTGGGCGCCGTCGTGGCCGCGATGCGGCTGTCGCACAGCCGCATCCTGCGGACCGTCGCGTGGGCGTACGTGTGGGCGTTCCGCTCGATCCCGCTGATCGTCCAGCTGGTGTTCTGGTTCAACCTCTCCTACCTCTACAAGCGGTTCGGCTTCGGCATCCCGTTCGGCCCGACCTTCGGCGGCTTCGAGACGATGAACGTGCTCAGCGCGCTCGGGGCCGCCGTGCTCGGCCTCGGGCTGCACCAGGCCGCGTTCGCCGCCGAGATCATCCGCGGCGGCATCATCGCCGTCGACGCCGGCCAGCGCGAGGCCGCCGCCGCGCTCGGCATCCCACGCCTCCGCCAGGCCTGGCGGATCGTCCTGCCGCAGGCGATGCGCGGCATCCTGCCGTCCGCCGCCAACGAGGTGATCTCGCTGCTCAAGGGCACCTCGGTGGTCTACGTGATGGCCATCGGCGAGCTCTTCTACCAGGCCCAGGTGGTCTACGGGCGGACCGGCCGGGTGGTGCCGCTGCTCATGGTCGCCACCGTCTGGTACGTCCTGCTCACCACCGTCCTGTCCGTCGGCCAGTACTACGTCGAGCGCCACTTCGCCCGCGGCGCCGAGCGCACCCCGCCGCCCACCCCGCTCCAGCGCGCCCGGACGTTCCTCCGGGGCCCCGGCGCGGCCCGCAGCCCGGAAGGACAGTCGTGACCACGCTGACGAAGACCGAGGCGGCCCCCATGGTGCAGGTCCGCGGCCTGCACAAGAGCTTCGGCCCGCTCGCCGTCCTGCGCGGCGTCGACCTGGACGTCCCGGCCGGATCGGTGACCGTCGTGCTGGGCCCCTCCGGCTCCGGCAAGTCCACGCTCCTGCGCTCGATCAACCACCTGGAGAAGCTGGACCGCGGCTTCGTCGCCATCGACGGCGAGCTGATCGGCTACCGGCGCTCCGGCGACCGGCTGCACGAGCTCAGGGAGCGCGAGGTGCTGCGCCAGCGCACCCACATCGGCTTCGTGTTCCAGGGCTTCAACCTGTTCCCGCACCTCACCGTGCTGGAGAACCTGGTCGAGGCGCCGGTCAGCGCGCTGCGCAGGCCGAAGGCCGAGGCCAGGGCGGCCGCGCTGCGGCTGCTGGAGCGGGTCGGGCTGGCCGACAAGGCGGACGCCTACCCGCGGCAGCTCTCCGGCGGGCAGCAGCAGCGGGTGGCGATCGCCCGGGCGCTGGCCCTGGAGCCCAAGGTGCTGCTGTTCGACGAGCCGACCTCGGCGCTGGACCCGGAGCTGGTCGGCGAGGTGCTCGACGTGATCAAGGACCTCGCCCGCAGCGGCACCACGATGATCGTCGTCACCCACGAGATCGGCTTCGCCCGCGAGGTCGCCGACACCGTCGTCTTCATGGACGGCGGCGTGGTGGTCGAGCAGGGCCCGCCGGCCGAGGTCCTGGACCGCCCCCGGCAGGAGCGCACCAAGGCGTTCCTCGCCAAGGTCCTCTGAATCCGCACCCCTTCAGAAATCCCCTTCCCCGTACAGGAGTTCCGCCATGTCCCTGCCCCGCCGCGCCCTGGTCGCCGCAGTCGCCGCCGTCTCCCTCCTCGGCCTGGCCGCGTGCGGCGGCCCCGCGGGCGCCGAGGCGGAGCTCGCCCCGGCCAAGGGCAGCACCGCGCCGGACGGCACGACGGTCAACCTGACGGCCGACCAGAAGCGCGTCACCACGCCCAAGGTGGACGCCGTCGCGGCGCTCGTCCCAGAGGAGATCCGCAGACGCGGCACGCTGACCGTCGCCGACAACCTCGGCACCACCCCGCCGCTGGAGTTCTACGCCGACGACGACAAGACCGTCATCGGCGTCGAGCCGGACATCGCCTCGCTCATCGGCAACGTGCTCGGCCTCAAGGTCGAGTTCAACCCGGTGTCCTGGGAGAACATCTTCGTCGGCCTGGACGCCGGCAAGTACGACGCCGGCCTGTCCAACATCACCGTCACCGAGGCCCGCAAGGAGAAGTACGACTTCGCCACCTACCGGCTCGACATCCTCGGCTTCGAGGCCAAGAAGGGCAGCGGCCTGAAGGTGACGGGTGCCAAGGACCTCGCGGGCCGCACGGTCGGCGTCTCCTCCGGCACCAACCAGGAGAAGCTGCTGATCGCCTGGAGCGAGGAGGACGTGCGCAACGGCCTCAAGCCCATCGACATCAAGTACTTCCAGGGCGTCGAGTTCTACCTCGCGCTCTCCTCCGGCCGGATCGACGCCTACGTCGGCCCCAACCCCAGCCTGTCCTTCCACGCCAAGCAGAGCGGCGAGACCGAGGTCGTCGGCACCTACTCGGGCGGCGGCGCCGACGTCCTCGGCAAGATCGCGGCGACCACCAGGAAGGACAACGGGCTGGTCAAGGCGCTCAACGCGGCGATCGAGGAGACGATCAGGAACGGCACCTACGCGCAGGTGCTCAAGCGCTGGGGCCTCGCCAACGAGGCCGTGCAGAGCTCCGAGATCAACCCGCCCGGGCTGCCGAAGACCGCGTCCTGATCCGTTCACCCGTTCGTCTTCCCCCGCCGCTATGGTGGTCCGCCCGGCGGCGAACGCCGGGCGGAGGAAATGGACTTGGGGGGAGACATGCAGGCGGGGGACGTGCTCGACGGCCGCTACCGGCTGGAGTCGCTGCTCGGCCGGGGCGGCTTCGGCTCGGTCTGGCTGGCCACCGACGCGCGGATGGGCCGCAAGGTCGCGGTGAAGGTGCTGCTGGAGGAGCACGCCACCGACCGGGAGGCCGTCAGCCGGTTCATCCGCGAGGCCCGGACGGCCGGCGGGCTCGCCGGCCCGCACATCGTGACGGTGCACGACTACGGCCGGGTGCCGGCCGGGGGCGGCTCGGGGTCGGGGTCGGGCGAGACCCACTACCTCGTCATGGAGTACGTCCGCGGCCGCTCGCTCGCCGACGTCCTCAAGGACGGCGTACCCGACCAGGCCGACGCCCTGCGCTGGGCGCGCCACGTGTGCCGGGCGCTGGACGCCGCGCACCGCGAGGGCATCGTCCACCGGGACATCAAGCCCGAGAACGTCATGATCGCGGAGGACACCGGCAAGGCCAAGGTGCTCGACTTCGGCATCGCCCGCCTGCTCACCCAGAGCGCCGTGCTCACCTCCACCGGCAACATCGTCGGCACCGTGCCCTACCTGGCCCCCGAGGTCTGGTCCGGTGCCGGCGCGGACAGCCGGGCCGACCTCTACGCGCTGGGCGTCATGCTGTACCAGCTGTGCACCGGCCGGCGGCCGTTCCAGGCGTCCTCGGCCGCCGAATACATGTACAAGCACCTGGAGGAGGTCCCGGCGAGGGTCCGCACCGCCGACCCGGCGCTCGGCGACCTCATCGCCCAGCTCCTCGCCAAGGACCCCGCCGACCGGCCCGCCGACGCCGCCGAGGTGCACCGCCGGCTGCGCGAGGTCCGCCCCGGCGCGCCCGGCCACGGCGACCCCGGCCCCAGCCCCGAACAGCTGCGCCGGCGCGCCGACCAGGCCTGGCGGCTCGGCGCGGGCGGCGCGCCCGGCGAGGCCGTGGCGATGCTGCCCGGGATCATCCGCGACCTCGCCCGGATCTGCGGCCCGGCCGACCTCCGTACCCTGCGCACCTGCCACGACCTGGCGGTCTTCCTCGCCCGCGACGGCAGCAGGGGCGCCGCCGTCGCGCTGCTGCGCGAGCTCGTCCCGGCCCTCGCCGCCGCCCCGGAGGCCCGGGCCGACGTGCTGCGCGACCTCGGCCGCTGGGAGCGCGAGCTCCCCGCCGAGGGCCCGGGCGAGCCCCGGGCCCTGACCCTCGACGGCCTGCTCGCCGGCGGCCCGCGGAACGGCTGAGGCACCGACGGGGGTGAAGGGTGTCAACCGTGCGGGACGCCGATTCGGGCCTTCCCCGGGCTGTAGGAATTGATAGGAATTCGCTCACCGGGACGGTCTGGATCGCCCGCGGCGCCGTTGATATACCTCGTTGCCAGACTCGGGACCGGTGTGCGGCCGGCCCGGTGACCTGCGACGAAATGGTGGTGACGGATCGATGAAGCTCCTCCGTGTCGGACCCCCGGGCGCCGAGCGTCCGGTCGTGCTGGGCCAGGACGGCACCGGTTACGACCTCTCCGGCCGGACCCGGGACATCGACGGGTCCTTCCTGGCCGGACTGGACGCGGCCGCGCTCGCCCGGGACGTGGCGGCCGGCCTGCTGCCCGAGGTCGACCTCGCCGGGCAGCGCGTCGGCGCCCCGGTGGCGCGGCCGGGCAAGGTGGTCGGGATCGGGCTCAACTACCGCGACCACGCGGCCGAGGCCGGGGCCGCGATCCCGGACGAGCCGGTGATCTTCCTCAAGCCGAGCTCGACCGTGGTCGGCCCCTACGACGAGGTCCTGGTGCCGCGCGGCGGCGACAAGACCGACTACGAGGCCGAGCTGGCCGTCGTGATCGGGCGCCCGGCGAGCTACCTGGCCGGCCACGCCGAGGCGGCGCGGGTGATCGCGGGCTACACGATCGCCAACGACGTCACCGAGCGCGCCTTCCAGCTGGAGCGCGGCGGCCAGTGGGCCAAGGGCAAGTCGGCGCAGACGTTCACCCCGCTGGGCCCGTGGCTGGTCACCGCCGACGAGGTGGCCGACCCCCAGCGGCTGCCGCTGCGGCTCTGGGTCAACGGCGAGCTCCGGCAGGACGGCAGCACCGCGCACATGATCTTCCCGGTGCTCGAACTCGTCCGCTACGTCAGCCAGTTCATGGCCCTGGAGCCCGGCGACGTGATCGTCACCGGTACCCCGGCGGGTGTCACCCTGGGCCACCCGGGCGCGGCGTTCCTGGCCCCGGGCGACGTCGTCGAGATCGAGATCGACGGCCTCGGCCGCCAGCGCCAGGTGCTCGGCAAGGCCTGAGCACCCGCCGCCCGACCCCAGGCACGGGGGTCGGGAGGCCACCCCGGCTCCACCGTTCCACCGCGGCCCGCGCCCCCTACCGCCCGGCCGCCAGCACCGCCCGCAGCCGCTCCGCCCGCGGCGCGTCCGGCCCCTCCAGCGCGAGCAGCGCGGCCAGCACCTGCGCCGTCTGCGGATCGTGCAGCGCCGTCGCCGCCGCCATCGCCGTGAACTGGTCGACCAGCCAGTCGCGCAGCTCGGCCACCGGCAGCGCGCGCCCCTCGTCCAGCCAGCTGAGCGAGGCCCCCTCGACCACCGCGATCCACGACCGCACCAGCAGCGTGAGCCGCGGGCCCGCCTCCCGGACGCCCAGGTGCCGCAGCGTGCGCCGCAGCGCCGCCCGCCGGACGTCGTCGACGATCGCCGAGGTGCGGGCCGTCTCCACCACCGAACCGCCGCGCAGCAGCGCCGAGTAACCGGCGTCGTGCTCGGCGACGAACGCGAAGTAGCCGTCCAGGACGGCCGACAGCTGCTCGGACGGCGTGCCGGTGAGCGGGACGGCGAAGCGGCTGGTCAGCTCGTCGGCGGCGGTGCGCAGCGCGGCCTCGTAGAGCTGCTGCTTGCCGCCCGCGAAGTAGCGGTAGACGAGCGGCCGGGAGGCCCCGGCGGCCTCGGCGACGTCGTCCAGGCCGACCTCCTCGGGCGCCCTGGTGGCGAACAGCTCCAGGGCCACCGCGATGAGCTGCTCGCGCCGCTGCTGGACCGGCAGCCGCCGGTAGCCGGTGCGGCGCGGCCGCGGTCCGGGGTCGGCCGGGGGGTCCGCCGGGCCGGATGCGGTGGCGGGGCGGGCATCCATGGCGCTCATGGCCGTCAGCGTAATGGGCGTCGGGACGATCGGATCCTGTCGGGCGCCGATGTTCTCGAACGGCTGTTTGCGGGTGCCTTCCGAACGGTTGTCGCGGCGCGCGGCCGGTCGCCGCCCTCCCGTGGGCCACCCGTACCGGGGGGCAAGGGGGTTGCATTCGGCCCGTGCCGCGAAATGATGTCCGAATGGTTGAAGAACTGATCACCTCCGACGGCCCCACCCCGCGCCGCATCGCCGACGGCTACGTCCGCGACCTCGCCGAGCTCGACCCGCTGACCGCGGTCTACCTGGGGCTGAACCCCGAGGACGACCGGCTCCCCGACCTGTCCCCGGCCGGCGCGGAGGCGGTCGCCGACCTCGCCCGCCGCACCCTGGACCGGCTGGCCGAGGCCGAGCGGGCCGGCGCCGCCGAGGACGAGGCCGAGCGCCGCTGCGCCCGGCTGCTGCGCGAGCGGCTGACCGCCGAACTCGCCGTCCACGACGCGGGGGAGGGCTACCGCGCGGTCCGCAACCTGGGCTCGCCGGTGCACAACACGCGTGACGTCTTCACCCTGATGGCCACCGAGACCGAGGAGCAGTGGGCGGTCGTCGGCCGCCGCCTGGCCCGGGTGCCGGTGGCGCTGGCGCAGTACCGGGAGACGCTGGAGGGCGGCATCGAGCGCGGTCTGCTCTCCGGCCCCCGCCAGGTCGCCACCGTGGTCGGGCAGTTCGGCGAGTGGCTGGCCGATGGCGACGTGCCGGCGGGAGAGGCGCCGCGAAGCGGCTCGGACGAGGGCGGTGGCGGGCGACGGGGGGGCTGGTTCGGGCAGTTCGTGGCGCAGGCGCCGGAGGCCCTGCGCGAGGAGCTGTCGGCGCACGCCGTCGCCGCCGCGGGCGCGCTGGCCGAACTGCGCGACTGGCTGCGCGACGTCTACGGCCCGGCCGCCGCCGGCACCCCGGACACCGCGGGCCGCGAGCGCTACGGCCGCTGGGTCCGCTTCTGGACCGGCTCCGACCTGGACCTCGACGAGGCCTACGCCTGGGCCTGGGGCGAGTTCCACCACCTGCTCGCCCAGATGGAGAGCGAGGCCGAGAAGGTCCGCCCGGGCGCCGGCCCGATGGAGGCGATGAAGTGGCTGGAGACGGACGGCGAGGGCCTCGCCGGCGCCGAGGCCGCCCGTGAGTACCTCCAGGGCCTGATGGACCAGGCGATCCGCGACCTCCAGGGCACCCACTTCGACCTGGCCGAGCCGGTCACCCGGGTCGAGTCGATGATCGCCCCGCCCGGCAGCGCCGCCGCGCCGTACTACACCGCCCCCTCGCTGGACTTCACCCGCCCCGGACGGACCTGGCTGCCGCTGCTCGGCCGCGAGCGCTTCCCGGTGTGGGACCTGGTGTCGACCTGGTACCACGAGGGCGTCCCCGGCCACCACCTGCAGCTCGCGCAGTGGAACTACGTCGCCGACCGGCTCTCCACCTACCAGGTCAGCCTCGGCGGCGTGAGCGCCAACCTGGAGGGCTGGGCGCTGTACGCCGAGCGCCTGATGGACGAGCTCGGCTACCTGACCGACCCGGGCCACCGCCTGGGCTACCTCAACGCGCAGATGATGCGGGCGCTGCGGGTCATCGTCGACATCGGCATGCACGCCGGCTTCGACTTCCCCGCCGAGTCCCCGTACCGGCCGGGCGAGCCGGTGAGCCCGGAGGCCGCCCGCGAGTTCTTCGGCCGCTACTGCGGCCTGTCCGCGGACTTCCTGGACAGCGAGCTGGTCCGCTACCTGGGCATGCCCGGCCAGGCGATCGGCTACAAGCTGGGCGAGCGCGCCTGGCTGCGCGGCCGCGCGGCGGCGAAGGCGGCGCACGAGGCGCGCGGCGAGGAGTTCGACCTCAAGGCCTGGCACATGGCGGCGCTGTCGCAGGGTTCGCTCGGCCTGGACGACCTGGTCGAGGAGCTGTCGGCGCTGTAGCGGCCGGGCCGTCCGGGCCCCGGTCCGCCGGGGCCCGGACGCACGGTCCGGACGGCGGGGCGCGGACGTAGGCCGACGGTCGCAGGACCCCGGTCGTACGGCCTGGTCCTTTCGTCTCGCACCTCTTATTCCATTGGTCCGATATGGGTCGATTTGGTGAGGTTTTTCCTTGCCATTCGTCCGCATGCGCGTTTGGCTGGAAGGCGACTGCGTGACCTCTCCGTAAGCACTCCGGAAGGCTCGACCAGTGTCTGCGCAAACCGCCACCGGTCATGACGCCGCGGACAGCCGCCGCTGGTGGGCTTTGGCGGTCATCGCCATCGCCCAGCTCATGATCGTCCTCGACATCACCATCGTGAACATCGCGCTGCCCTCCGCCCAGCGGGACCTCGGGATCTCGGACGCCGACCGGCAGTGGGTGATCACCGCCTACACGCTCGCCTTCGGCGGACTGCTGCTGCTCGGCGGACGGCTGGGCGACCTCTTCGGCCGCAAGCGCGTCTTCACCATCGGCCTGCTGGGCTTCGCGCTCGCCTCCGCCGTCGGCGGCGGCGCGACCGGTCCGGCCATGCTCTTCGGCGCCCGTGCCCTGCAGGGCGCGTTCGGCGCCCTGCTCGCCCCGTCCGCGCTGGGGCTGCTCTCGACCACGTTCACCAACCCGAAGGAACGCAGTACGGCCTTCGGGATCTTCGGCGCGATCGCCGGCAGCGGCGCCGCGATCGGCTTCATCGCCGGCGGCCTGCTGACCGAGTACCTGAACTGGCGCTGGTGCCTGTTCGTCAACACCCCGATCGCCGTCGCCACCGCCTTCGCGGCCTTCTACGTCCTGGACCGCGACCACATCGCCAAGGGGCGGCGGGTCAGGCTGGACCTGCCGGGCGCGGTGCTCGGCTGCACCGGTCTGCTCGCCATCGTCTTCGGCACCTCCGAGGCCGTCACCCGCAGCTGGGGCGACGCACTGGTGATCGGCTCGCTGGTCCTCGGCGCGGCGCTGATCGCGGCGTTCGTCCTGGTCGAGCGGCGCACCGCGCACGCGCTGCTGCCGATGCACATCGTCGCGGACCGCAACCGCGGCGGCGGCGCGCTCTCGGTGGGGCTGGCGATGGTCGGCATGTTCGGCCTGTTCCTGTTCCTGACCTACTACCTGCAGGTCATCAAGCACTTCTCGCCGGTGGTCACGGGCGTCTCCTTCCTGCCGATGACGGGCGCGATCGTGCTGAGCTCGACCGGCATCGCGGCCCGGCTGATGACGCGGGTGCCGTCCCGGCTGCTGATCGGCCCGGGGCTGCTGCTCGCGGCGGCCGGCATGGCCTGGCTGACCCAGATGAAGGTGGACAGTCCGTGGGCCGCCATGGTGCTCCCGGCGGTGCTGCTGCTCGGCTTCGGCATGGGCCTGGTGTTCATGCCGTCGATGAGCCTGGCCACCCTCGGGGTCGCCCCGAACGAGGCCGGCGCCGCCTCGGCCACCATCAACTCGGCCCAGCAGGTGGGTGGTTCGTTCGGTACGGCGCTGCTGAACACGGTCGCGGCCAGTGCCACGGCGACGTACCTGTCCACCCGGCTCGTGCGGACGCCGCTGGTCCAGGCGCAGGGCGCGGTGCACGGCTACGTCATCGCGACCTGGGTGGCGATGGGCGTGCTGCTGCTGGCGGCGGTGATCGCGTTCCTGATGATCGACCACCGCCCGGCCCCCGGCGAGGCCACGGGCGTCCCGGGTGGCGCCGACGCCGCCGAGGCCGTTGCCGCTGTGGACGGGCAGCCCAGTGCCAAGGCGGGTGCGACCGCCCCGGCGGAGCGCCAGCGCGCCACCTGAAAGTTTCCGCAAGGTCTCGCAGTCAACCTCCGGCGCCTCCTCGACCCCTGGCCACCGTCCAGGGACCGGGGAGGCGCCGCCGTGCTGCCCGGAAGCCTTCGTCGGTGCGGACGGGCCGGAGTCAACTGCCGCCGGGTGACGGCTTTTCTCATGGAGCTTCAAGTCTCGGGTAACAACTTTTCCAGCCGGAGGCGTCATAGTCAGTGACCGGACAACGCCGCCTCCCGGGCAGGAGAGACTCGCATGGGCCAGCACAGCCGCCGCACGACCCCGCGACGCAGATTCCTGGCTCCGACCCTGTTCACCGCGCTCTCGGCGCTCACGGTGGCCGCCGTCGTGACCGGCATGCACTCGCTGAGCCCGTCCGAGGCGACGGCCGCGAGCAGTCCCACCCGCACCTCCCCGGCGGCGACGGCACCCGCGTCGCCCTCGGCCACCGCGGCTCCCACGACCCCCGCGGCCCCCGCGTCGACGTCACCGCTCGCCGAGCCCACGCCGTCGAGCACCCCGACGCCGACCGCCGACACCCCGACGCCCACACTCACGCCCACGCCTACTCCGACTCCGACTCCGACGGCCACCGCCACCAAGGCCCCCGGCACCCGCACGGTGAACCTCGGCACCACCGCGGCCGCCCCGGCGACCTCCGAATCGTCCACCGTCGGCGCGCTGTTCAGCGGCTCCGTCGCGGCCGGCAACCACTTCTGCACCGCCAGCGTGGTGCACAGCGCCACCGGCAACCTCCTGCTCACCGCCGCGCACTGCCTCACCAGCACCGACGGCGTGGTGTTCGTGCCGGGCTACCGCAACGGCACGGCCCCGTACGGCACGTGGCAGGTGACCGCGATCCACACCACCACCGACTGGTCCCAGAAGGGCGACGTGGACGAGGACTTCGCGATCCTGGAGACGGCCCCCAGCAACGGCCGCAAGGTCGAGGACGTGGTCGGCGCCAACCGCCTGGGCACCGACGAGTCGTTCGGCGCGACCGTCCGCCTCTACGGCTACCCGGCCGACTCCGAGTCCCCGAGCCTGTGCACCAACGCCAGCGACAAGCAGAGCACCTACCAGCGCGTCATCGACTGCCCGAGCTACCCGGCCGGCACCAGCGGCGGCCCGTGGATCGACACCGCGACCGGGGACGTCGTCGGCGCCATCGGCGGCTACCAGCAGGGCGGGGACACCGACGACGTGTCCTACAGCGCCTACTTCGACCACACGATCGCGACGCTCTACTCCCAGGCCGAGGCCGCCGCCTCCGCCTCCTGAAGCCCGCCGCCCGGCCGCCCACCCCGCGGCCGGGCGGCGTCTCCGCCGGCGGGGTCCGGAAAACGACGATGGGGCCCAGACGCTGGGCAAACACCCAGCGGATGGGGGCGG